>JANOKO010000588.1:0-2942 GCA_031419335.1 Planctomycetota bacterium | reverse complement strand
CCGGAGGCATCGTGAAGTCAAAGACACGGTCGCCAGAGCCATTTGTGACCAGTTGGGCATTACAAGACCTGAATGACTCATCGACCTCTCGAACTCCAGCAGAACTGGGAGACCGAGGAGACCGTCACATGCAACACCCACCTCGACATCAACGACTCCCCCTCCACCGCCACCGTACCGGCTTGGCTCCGATGGAATTGGTCCTCGTCTTCCCGGTGCTGATGATGATGGCGGGGCTATTCTTGTTTGTGGCGAATGCGGGGGTGTGGAAGCTGCGAAGTCATGGGGCGGCGCGGGAGGCGGCGTTTCAGCAGGTGCATCCTCGGACGGGGGAGACGACGACGGCACCTCCCGCGTGGAGGCGGGCCGATGTGTCGACATCGGTGCAGCCTGGACCGCCCGTGTGGGCGAACGATTCGTTTGCCGCTCACACGCTGTTTCGCGGTCCGGATTGGGAATCGTTCTCGATCAATGCGGCCCTGCTGGACGGATCACCGGGAATCGTCATCGGTCGCTCCAACTCCGACATCACCTCCCGGCTGTGGCCCGCGATGGGCATTCACTATCGATACCAGCGGGATGTGTACTTGTTCGCTGGGCACCAGTGGCAGTATGAGGCGATGGGCATCGGGCACGGCAACCGCCGTTCGGTCGTGTTGTTCAATCTGCAGTAGGCTGGGTTCGCCGCCGCAGAAGCTTGTTCGTAGACGTAATTCGTAGGGTGGGACCAGCCTGCTTTGAGGCGCAGGCCCACCACTCCGAGATCACGCATCATCAATGGTGGGCCTGCGCCCTTTGCTCTGACGATTTCTGCTACAATCGCCCGATGCTGATCGCCGAGATCTTTCATTCGATTCAAGGGGAAGGTCGGTACACCGGGACGCCGAGCGTCTTTGTCCGCACCAGCGGCTGTAACCTGCGCTGTTGGTTCTGTGACACGCCGTATACGTCGTGGCAGCCCGAAGGAACCGCGTGGTCGGTCGAGTCGATCCTCGCAGAGGTCGCCCAGTACAACTGCCCGCATGTGGTCCTCACGGGAGGGGAGCCGATGCTGGTGCCCGATCTGGTGGAGTTGTCTGAGGAACTGACGCAACGCGGGGCGTTCGTGACCATCGAAACTGCCGGGACGGTCGATTTGCCGGTGGTCGCCGACTTGATGTCGATCAGCCCCAAGCTGCGGAACTCGACGCCGGTGGGGGATGAGTGGGTCACGCGGCATGACCAGCGTCGGCATGCTCCCGAGGTCATCCGGCGGTTGATTCGGGACTATGCGTACCAACTGAAATTCGTGATCGACCAGCTGAGCGATGTGGCCGATGTCGAGCTCTGGCTGACCGAGTTTTCCGAGGTCGTGTCAGAGAACGTGTATCTGATGCCACAGGCGATCACGTCGCAGGCTCTGCGCGAGAAATCGGCGTGGGTCCAACACGCCGCCGTGGAGCGCGGTTGGCAGTTCTCCCCCCGGCTCCACGTCGAATTGTATGGGGCCAGACGCGGGGTTTAGACCGTTTCAGCGTCGATCACCGCTCGGCTACTCAGACTTCGCGATGCGGCTCAACTGGCGGAATCTACTTTTGGCGAAAGAAGTCGCTCGGCCCCTTGTGGGTGTAGTACGGGTACACCACAGCCCCGCCGACCGCGTTCTGAGCCGGATAGGAGAGGTCACTTGGCACGCTGTACGAATAGGTCTTGTGGTGCCGCGGATACCAGTCCGGAGCCCGCCCGCAGGTGCGGCATCCGCCATGCAGCCCGTGCGGGCACATTCCACCGCCTGCTTGTGGGGGACAATAGCCGCCGTCTTGACGACAGTTGGCTTGTTGCAACTGGTCCACCATCCCATGGCCATCTGTGTAGTAACTGGTCTGCTGACCGGAGATGTGGTCGTGTACCTGACCTGCGGGGCTGCGATAGGCCTGGAACTGGCCGGGTGCCGGAGCATGGGCATCCTGGCCGCGTGTGACCATTCCGGTAGAACCGCAACCACAGGCCGTGACTGCCACACCGAGAATCGCCCAACTGTAAATCTTCCGTGCTGGCATGATTACCCCCTGAGTCGGACGCAAGCTGCGTCGTCAATGTCACTCGATTCCACGAGATGGCGTGCAGAGTCCCTCTCTGCCCTATGGCCTCGCTCAGAGATCGCCCCCGGAGTGTAGACCCATGACAACTCTATCGGCGAGTTGACCCTCACAACGCGAGCAATCCCTGCCGCAGGTACAAATGATCTATCAAGATTCATCCCTACACGTTGCAGAGTCCTCGCGTTCGGCATAGATTACCCAGACTGGCAGATAGGATCGTCAGAAACTGCCGAAGTCGATTTCGACGGCTGCAGGTGGATGGTCAAGGAGCCGTTGTTCAAGGGAGTGTTTCAGTGTTTGTTGCGGTTTCCACACGGTGCTTCTCGGAATTGGATTTCGCCGAAGCATGTCATCAGATCGTCGAACTGGAGTTCGACCGACTCGAAATCTGGCTGGACGAGGAGTCCAATCACCTCAAGCCGTCCACAGTGGCGGCCAATCCTGAACAATTTGCGACACAATTTCGGGATCAGAACCGGATTCCGGCGATTGCGTTCGACTTGGCTCATGATGTTCCGGGAGCGGTCTTCCAGGGGATCTGTCGTGCCAGCAAATTCTTGCGGGTGACACAGATCAGTGTGCCCTCGTCCCCGCTGGGCACCCCGTTCAATTCCGAGATCGACCGGCTCAAGGAACTGGTCCGCATGGCCGGTGAAGAGGGCGTGCGAGTCTCCATTCGCACTGAACGTGGGCGGCTGTCAGAAGACCTCCACAACGCCGTCGAACTGTGCACGCATAGGCGGACGACAGCGATTCGAAGCCTGCCTTGATGAACGGGTCGTCGCCAACGGTGGAGTTTTTGTTGGTTGGCAGCTGACCGATAGCGGCGTTCAGCTTGGTCTGCGCATCAGCAGAAGCCAC
>JANOKO010000587.1:0-1997 GCA_031419335.1 Planctomycetota bacterium | reverse complement strand
GAAGCCCTCGCTGCACTTGACCCCTGAAGAATCCCAGCAAATGGAGTTACTGGCGGAGGCCCAACTGACGGTGGCTTAAACCGAACTCAGGTTTGCACAGTTCGAAGAGTATCAGGATAGTCGCGATTCACGGCGTGAATCCTTCGGCCACTTCGATGGCACGCAGCATCCCCTTAGCCTTGTTCAGTGTTTCTTGGTACTCATTCGCGGGCACGCTATCAGCGACGATCCCCGCACCCGCTTGTACAAACGCCCTGGTGCCTTGCATCACCAATG
The DNA here is from genome assembly GCA_031419335.1 of Planctomycetota bacterium. Classification (GTDB taxonomy): domain Bacteria; phylum Planctomycetota; class Planctomycetia; order Planctomycetales; family Planctomycetaceae; genus TH-plancto1. The sequence continues at coordinate 1,721 of JANOKO010000587.1, read as the reverse complement.
TCCGCAAGGCGATGCACGTGTCCATGTTGCCAGTGAAGTCGATGTATCCCACGGCTCCCCCGTAGGGGCCGCGGCGGTGCTTTTCGGTCTCATCGATGATCTGCATCGCCCGGACCTTGGGGGCCCCCGACACCGTCCCTGCGGGCAGACCCGCTCGCAAGGCATCGATCGCCTGCAATCCCTCGCGCAGCTGGCCTTTAACATTGGACGTGATGTGCATGACATGGCTATAGCGTTCGACCACCATCACATCGCTGATGGTGACCGAGCCGTACTCGGCGACACGCCCGACATCATTACGGGCCAAGTCGACCAGCATCACATGCTCGGCCCGCTCCTTGGGATCGGAGAGTAAATCTGCGGCCAATTCACGATCCTCCTCCTCAGTGGCCCCGCGCTTGCGAGTCCCGGCCAGCGGGCGGATTGTGGTTTCCCCGTTTTCGACGCGGACCATAATCTCTGGGGAGCTGCCGACGAGGTTGACTTCTTTCGAGGTCAACAAGAACATGAATGGACTGGGGTTGACGACCCTCAGTGCGCGATAGATATCCAGTGGTGTGGCTCGTGTTTCCAACTCCATTCGTTGGCTGATGACCACCTGAAAGATGTCGCCCGCCCGGATATATTCCTGGCAACTGCGCACGGCCGCTTCGAACTCAGGCTGGGTGAAGTCGGAGGTCCAGGACAGGGCGGGGTCGCCCCCTGGGGGAATATCACGCATCCGCAGCCCGTCTTCGCCCGTCTCCAGCTTCCCACGCAGCACATCCACCGATTGGCAGGCCCGCTGGTATTCCGCTTTCAGATCAGGCGCATCGGTCCAGACATGTGCGACCACGGTGATCGTCTTGCGGATTTGATCGAACACGACCATCTGGTCATAGAATCCAAACGTCATATCCGGCAATTGCCGGTCGTCCTCCGGCGGCTGGGGGAGACGCTCGGTGTACCGCACGGTGTCATAGCCGAAATACCCGACAGCTCCGCCCAGGAAACGGGGAAGTCCCGAGATCGGTACGGCCTTGTACTCGTCGAGCAGTTGCTGGAGGACCACCAGCGGGTCGTCGACGGTCCGCTCTGTGGTCTGCCCGTTCTGCTCGATGGTCAGTTGATTTCCACGGGCGGAGAGGCGCAAAAACGGGTCGCCGCCGAGGAAGCTATAGCGACCGACTTTTTCTCCGCCGATGACGCTCTCAAACAAAAACGTCTCCCGCCCCCAACCGCAACGGCACAAAGCCGACACCGGAGTGAGCGTATCGCTCAACAGTTGGCGGAACACGGGAATCAGTCGGGGAGGGCTGGCTGAAGACTGGATCGCCAGTGCTTGAACAGCCTCCCAACTCGGAAAGTGCGGCATGTGTGCGGAACCCGGACCAAGATGTCGAACAGCGCTGAGACACTGCTCGGGTGCGTCGGGTTCAAAGTATAACGGCTGACTCGCCCAAAGGCTGGGCAGCGGCTCGCGGCAGCGCTCCGCCCCAAGAAAAACGGCTCCTCATTGAGGAGCCGTGGAAGGGGTCATTTGGGGGGAGTCAGTTTAGCCAAGTCGAATTCGAACTTGTTCTCACCGGGTTTGAGCTCCAGCACGATGGGGCTTTTCCCCTTATCACGAAACACCATCGGGATTTCCTTCGTCGCATCCTGAGCGTCCCCCGTCGCGGCGTCAGAACGCTTGGGCTTCTTCATCGCCGCCCCCATCATCTTCTTGTAAGCATCATTATCAC
>JANOKO010000586.1:0-1894 GCA_031419335.1 Planctomycetota bacterium | reverse complement strand
GCAGAACCCTTCGCCGGGGCTGTCGGGGCGATTACCGCCTTGACGAAGGCATCGATCGCCTTGGCAGTCGTCGCGCGGTCTTTGAAGATCACCTTCCGGATGGTCTCCAGAATGAAAGCGTCGAATGGAACGCCAGGGATGTTGATGAGTCCGCAGACCCCCTTGCCGTAGCGATGGTAGCCCGCACAGGTGTACTTGCGATATTGGTCCCCGCAACGCTTGTCGCGGACGGTCGTGAAGGAGTATCCGCACCGCTTGCACACGAACAGTGTCGATGCGAGTGTTCTTTGGACGGATCTCGCCTTGCCAGCCAGTTCTCGGTTCTTGGCACGCATGCGTGTGGCGGTCTCGAAGGTGGTCTTGCTCACCAATGGCTCGTGGACATCCTCGACGATCATCCAGTCGGCCTGCGGATTGAGTTTCGTACCTCGTTCCTTCTTGGGCCGCAGCTTGCCTTCAACGTCCATGCCGAACAAGGCCCCGCTGGTCCGCTTGTTGTAAACGATGGCTCCCCGATAGACCGGACATCGCAGCATCATGGCAATATTGGCGGGGTTCCAGATAGAGCCCCTCATGGCGGGAATGCCCTCGTTGTTTAGAACCTCGGTGGTGTATTTGATTCCGTACCCCTTCGAGCAGAGATCAAAGATGCGGCGGATCACAGCCACTCGATCCGGCGTGCTCGGTGAGTAGCGGACGATGTCCCCCTTGGCCTTCGCCACATAGACATCGCTCGGAATCGCGCGGACCAGTTTGCCATCCGGCCCGAACTCCTGCTTGCTGCCATCCGCCATCCAACGCAGCGTCCGCAGCACCTTGCCATCGGGCGTCAGGTGCTGCTTGTCGTACCCGTAGGGCGGTGGCCCACCGGGGGCGCTCTTCCGCTCCTTGATGTTGCTGATCTGCCCACGTATCGAGTCGCGGGCCAGCTTGATCGAGTATTGCCGGGCCTGCCAGGACTTCACGCCCTGGATCAGTTCGCCTTCGTCGCCTTCCGGGATACCGTCAGCGGTGAAGACCACATCAACACCAGCCACCTTGAGCCGATGCAGGTAGAACCCCGTCTCGTTCGTCCCCCCGCGTGAGAACCGGCTGATGTCGTAGCAGAGGATCGTCTCGAAGTCGCGACCGTTCTCCGCAGTCGTGATCAGCTGCTCAAAGGCATTGCGGCCTTTGGCGCTGGTGCCGGAGATCGCATCGTCGATGAACCAGCGGACGATCTCGTATCCATGCTCCTTGGCCCACTTCTCAACGTAGGCTTTCTGGTCCGGGATCGAACGCTCCTGCATGTCGGTGGACCGCCGGGCGTAGCCGACGGCCGAGGTGAGTTTTGTGCTTGGTGCTGCCATGTTGTCCTCGTCCTTCTGTGAAGTCTTTCCTTCCCCGGCGCGACCCCATCGCCACGCCGCAACACACAGTTACCTCGTCTAGGCAGCAGGTCTCCAGTCATGCGGTCGCGACATGGGACACGTATGCCGGGAGTGGCGTTGGAAGCGATGCGGGACCAAGTGCCCCACCGTGACACGAGACCCCGCGTGGGGGCCTCGTGGGCGATATTGTGGCGAAGGGGCGTCGTTAGCGGTTCAGGGCGAACAGACCTCGACCCGTCTTCACAAACGTCGCGTCGGCCCCCTTTTCCCGGATCTGCCGCAGCAGCGAGGCGTAGAGCGTGGCCTCCGGCGTCTTCCCGCCCGGACTCGACCAGTACCCCTTGGCCGACATCGCTTCGACCACCGCCTTGCAGGTCATCGGTTCGTTGGCGTCGGCCAGCACGCGTTCAGCAGCAGCGATCTGGCTCAGCTTGCCGGTGGCCGGGGCGTTCGCTTCAGTCTTCATCGGAACCTTGGCTTTAACGGATGGCTTGCCCGTCTTTTTTGCAGCCATCTTCTTCGAC
>JANOKO010000585.1:0-3878 GCA_031419335.1 Planctomycetota bacterium | reverse complement strand
TTTACGTCTGGGTGGATCGAGATACCGGAATCCAGCATTCGGGTTCTTCTCATCGAACGCAAACGCATCCCGGTTGCGGAGGAAATGTTTGACGTAGCTGATCGGAATCGCAAATCCCAACCCTTCTCCGCCGAGCAGCTTCATGTTGGTGACGCCGATCACTTCGCCGCGCGAGTTGAACAGCGGACCGCCGCTGTTGCCGGGGTTGATCTCTGTCGTGGTCTGGATGTAGGTCAGGCCCTCGAAGTTGCGAGCGCGGGTGCTGATGATCCCCTGCGAGACGGAGCGGTCGAGGCCCAGCGGATTGCCGATGGCAAAGACGCTGTCGCCCTCTTTTTGATTGGTGTCGGGAGCGAGGGCAACCGTCGTGAACTGGAATCCCTCGACAGCCGGGATCTGCAACAGCGCCAGATCGCAGTAGGGGTTGAGGGCCAGGATCTTCACATCCTGGATGCGGCGTTTGACGAAGTCTCCGGCGGCTGTCTTGTCGAAGATGACCACCGCGAGGCGGGTCTCTCGCTCGACGACGTGATAGTTGGTCACGCAGTAGCCGCGCTCATTGAGGATGAACCCGCTGCCTAGGCCGCTGGGCGTTTCGACGAGAACCACTCCCTCGCCGTACTCCTCGGCGAGATCCTTGACGCTCTTGATCGGGAGGATGGCCGTGCGGAAGACATCGTCGCCCATGCCTTCGGCGGTGGCGGTCGGGTTCCCGTCAGGTTCGGCTCCGTCCCCCTTCTCGCGAGACAGGATGCGCTCAACGGGAATCCGCACGACATCGACGCCGATGTCAATGTAGACCTCCTGCTCGGTCTCCTTCAGAATCTCCCCTTGGACCTTTTGGCCAGATTTCAGTTGGATGACATCCGCGGAGACGGGCAGGCTCCACAGCCCGCCGATCAGTATTCCACTGAGCAGGAGTCCGGGAATGCTCATCCCTGATTTCTTCATGTGAGTCTTAATTGTTGTCGCCTCCTCGGAACTTGGGGTGACAATCCCCACAGGATGTGTTCATTTTGCTCAAGGCTCCCTGAAAGTCCTCAAACTTGTCGGCCTTGACGGCTTCCACTCCAGCAGCGGCCCCGTCCACAAAGGCTTTGGTGTAGCCCTGGTACTCGGGGTTGTCGGCCTGGTCGTAGCTGAGGTCGCCCATCATGACCCCCAGCGCGTGCAAGACGGACAATTGACGAGTGACCTCGCCCGCCTGGTCTTTCATCCGCTTGGCATCGCCGATGTTGGATTTCAGGTCTTCCATCGACTTATTGATGATCTTCATCATGTCGGAGCGATCGGCGCCATCGACATACGGAACGGAGTCCTTGGACTCCATTTCAGGAGGCTTGCCCCCGTCGAGGATCCCTGTGATCTGCTCGAAGAGTTCCTGAGTGGCTTTGAACGGGCCGCTCCCTTTTTCAGTGGCTGTGCTTTGAATCTTGTAACAGAGGTCGCGGATGAACTTGGCCTTCTCTTTCCAGTTCGCCGCTTCGGGGTGTTCCGCAACAATCATGGCCAGCATTCCAATCAAGGCGGAATTCATTTTGATGGAATCCATTCCCGTGTTGTACTTGGGAATGCCTTGCAGGTTGGCGTTAACCTCAGTCCTTGCGACTTTGACCGCTTCGAGTGCCGTCTCCAAGGGTATGACCTTGCCCCAATCGGCCTTGCTGCCTTCCACAGCGACCGAGGCGTCGACGGGCGTGGTGGTTCCCTCGGTGGGCTTGACCATCGCCACGTCACCAGGCGCTGGCGAGACGCTGGTCGGCCCTCCCCCCACCGAGGTGGCATCGCTGGCCACGACCAGCGGCTGGTCGTAGAAGACATCGTACGGGATGGTCCCGATCCATTTGGTTTCCGGCTTGGAGGGATCGACCGTGTTGGCCACCGCCGGTTGAGGTGCGACAACAGGTGTCTGGGCGACCGGAGTGGTCCCTGCGGCGGGTGCAGCGACCACGACAGGAACAGATGCGGGGGGATCCACTGGAGGTGTCTTCCCCGAGCAGCCGACCACGGCGGCAATCGAACCGACCCACAGGAGTGTGATCCAAATTCGGAGTGGCATGATGGAAGGGGCGTTGAGAGGGTTGATGGGTTGATGGAGCTGCCAGACTTCTGAAGTCTTTGTCTTTGGAGGGTTCTTTCGCTCAATGCTCAACCCTCAACGTTCCCTAGTACACCCCGACCACCGTCGTCTTGGCGAACTCATGGAACGGGCGCGTCCCGCTGATCCCGTCCCACGGGAACTTCGGCCACGGCGGCTCGCGCTCGCCTTCATCCCGCTCCATGAAGCCGGGAATGAACAGCTCGTGCGTCAGGGTATATAGCTTCACCCGACCGGTCTCGCCATAGCCGACGACATGGTCGTAGTTCTTGAAGTCGACCACTTCGACCACCGCACGTGGCTGGGGGGCGAAGTAGGCAATCTTGTAGTTCTCTTCGGGAGAGACTGGCTTACCGCAGGCCAGCCCCATCAGCGTGTTGCCGTACGTCGGAGTGATGAACACGTTCGGCCCAAGCAGCTCCTCGACCGCGAATCGAATCCACTGTGAGGTCATCTCGGTTCCGCCGCAGAAGATCCCCTTCAGCCCCGCCTCTTCAATGCTCGACCCCTTGTCGATCAATCGCAGAGCCAGTGCCTCCAGCAGCTTCGGCGTCGCGAAGGCACATTGGATGTTGTGATTGGCCGAGAGGATCGTCATCGCCTGATCGATCACATGATCCGCGTACGCCTTGGCCCCGGCGATGTCACCCTTCTTAATCAGCTTCACAACCCAGCGCGGATCGAGGTCGACACAGAAGCAGATCCCGCCCCGGAACTGGGCCAAATGCTCAATCGCCAGTCGCAATCGCCGAGGCCCCGAGGGTCCGAGCATCAGCCAATTCGACCCACGCGGAAACGCTGAATCGGGGATCGTCCGCGAGAACTCTTCGTAGTCGATATCGTGGTCTTTCACCACGCAGCGCGACTTCGGAGTCCCGGTCGTGCCGCCGGTCTCGAACACGAACTTCGGCTCGTTCTTCCACTTCTGAGGCAGGAACCGCGTCACCGGTCCGCCTCGCAAATCCTCATCATCAAACAGCGGAAACTTCTTCAGGTCGTCGAAGCACTTAATCTCTTTGAGCGGATCAAACTTCAGCGTCTTCGCCAGTTCCAGCCAGTACGGTGCCCCAAGTTCCGGATGAAAATGCAATTGGACCACGTCGACGGTCTGCGTGTCGAGTTTCTGCTTGGCCTGGGACACAAGGGTGTTGAGGTCGCTGCTCACGGTGTGAAATCCTAGAGTGTTCCCGAAGCTGCAAGCGAATACCGAAAGAGCCTCCCCCATCGATACTGTCCGCGAATCCTGCTTGGGAGATTCGAACTCCATCATAGGCAAACGAAACGGTGAAGCCAATCCGAGCTGGTGGTCCGTCAAGGCTTGAATTCTGGGTTCGCCTCCCTCGGGAGGGCGAGGCTCCTGCCGAGCCGCGGCTGCGAGTCGACGCGTCCCCTGGCTCGCGGCTCAGCAGGAGCTTCGCCCTCCCGCGCGGGCCAGGCTCAACCCCAAGATCAAGAGTTGACGGGACACTCGTAATGGATGGTGTCAAATCAGTCTCCCGATTCCTTCACGATCCTCCTGATAGCCTCGCAGTCCACGGTACTGTTTGAAGTCGTTATGGGACTGTCCAGCGAACATCCGAAACCCGGAAATGCGAGCAGGCGATCCGCTGCGGCGGGCCATCGAGGTTGGGGCCGAGAGAATTCCAGCCCAGTTCCCCATCGCAACGCAACCACCTCATCGACTGTAATGTCGAAGAGATGTAGGTGTTAGGCAATTGGCGGGAATTAAAGTCCCCTGTAGGACGGCCTTTCCAGGCCGTCCGTGAACGATTTTGCTGCA
>JANOKO010000584.1:0-5362 GCA_031419335.1 Planctomycetota bacterium | reverse complement strand
GACTATTCGTTTGTCTCCAGTACACTGTCTGGCGACACGAGTCATGAGGCTCCGGGAAACCGATTTGTCAGGACGAATTTGGCTTACGTGCCAGTTCCACTGCCGATGAACTACGTCCGGGGCCTTGATCTTCAGAAACTTGACTTCGAAGTCGGGATGGAATCGTACCTTTTCGGGCGATGGAGCGATCATGGATGGTGGTATTACCATCTCGTCGCTTGGGGACTTAAGGAGCCTCTGGGGTTCCTCGCCGTACTGGTCCTCGCAGTGTTCACCGCGAGTCGGATGGCATGGCGAGACCGGCTATCGCTGAATATGTTAGTTTTGTTGATTCCGGCGATTTCCGTGCTAATACTTGTTAGTTCTCAATCTGGGTTTAGTCGCTACATCCGATATATCCTCCCCTGTCTCCCCGCGACATTCATCCTATCGAGTGAATTCTTTTCCCATGCGAAAAATCCCCGTTGGAAGAGATTCGCCGGTTTCGGTTTGATTGCGTGGGGAACGGTCAGCAGCCTCAGTTCCTACCCCTCGTCGATCAGCTACTTCAACGAGATCGCCGGTGGGCCACGGGGTGGCCATCGTTATTTACTCGATGCCAATGTCGATTGGGGACAGGACTTGTTCCGCTTGAAATCGTGGGTCCAGCGACACCCCAATGCAAGGCCGTTGAATATCGTTCACATGGGTTTTGTCACCGCGTGGGATGTGGGACTGGATTGTCAGTGGCCCGAGAGAATGCCTCCGGTTGGCTCGAATGAAGCACGAGCATTTGTACCTCCGTCGGGGTGGTATGTCATCAGTGTTCACGAACTCTTCGGGCGATATGGCGAGTACCGTTACCTCCAGAGCCTCAAACCTGTGGACCGAATCGGAGACTCGATGTGGATTTACCATATCCCTTGAAATCGGGGATGGCTTCGGTTGGATCGCTTTGAGTCACCTGGGGTTGTTTAGCCAGAAGTTCAGGTAGACCGGGTGTCACCTGATCGCTCAGGCACATCCTGACCTACCGGAACAGACCTATCGGAACTTCGGCGGCCTGGGTGCTAACGGCACAAGAGGTTTGTTTGAAGGCGACTCTTGACGACAAGACCTCTGCTGGCTTCACCACCTCTTTAGGCTCACTGCAGCCAACCGGCCTGAGTGTTTGTGACTTCAAGTGCATAGACGCAGGATTTGTCAGCCAGCCGTCATCGAGCGGCGAGCCGAGCCGAGCCACAGAGGCTCTCTTTGTGCCTTTGTGCTTTTGTGTGAGATAATCCCACCCGAACAACCGTGCTGGTTGTCGAGATGCCAATGACTTGGATGCCTGCCGACTTTCGTGATGCACACCCACGGAACCTTGGCTGTGGACCTGCATTCATTGCAACCCCGCCCATAACCCGACACACTGGGGAATCGAGATTCCCCTTTGCCACTTTTGTCCGAGGAACATCGCATCATGCGTCTCCCGTTTCGATGGATCGTCGCTTCCGCCGCGCTGGCTGCCGGGGCGTGGGGTATGACTGCCGAGTGGAAGAGTGGGATCAACTGGACCGAGCCACGGCTGGTCGATACCTCTCAGCCGGTGCCCTCCGATGCCCAGGTGCTGTTCGGCGGCGAGAACATGGACGCGTGGGACGGCGTCAAAGATTGGGTCTTTCAGGACGGGTATGCCCAAGTCGGCAGCACCGTTACCAGCAAGCAGAAATTTGGCGACTGCCAACTGCACCTGGAGTTCGCCACTCCCGAGAAGGTCGAAGGCCACAGCCAGGGGCGGGGCAACAGCGGCATCTACTTCATGAGCCGCTACGAGGTGCAAATCCTCGACTCGTGGGACAACCCAACCTACTTCGATGGCCAGTGTGCCTCGATCTACAAGCAGCGGCCCCCGCTGGTTAACGCTTGCCGCAAGCCGGGCGAGTGGCAGACGTATGACATCATCTTCCGGGCACCTCGCTTTCTGGTGGATGGGTCGCTGAAGTCGCCAGCCTACTTCACCGTGCTGCAAAACGGCGTGCTGGTCCAGGACCACACTGAATTGCGAGGGGCCACAGCTTGGGACTCTCCACCCGTCTACGCCCCGCACGACTCCCGGGACTCGCTCTCACTCCAGTTCCACGGGAACCCCACACGGTTCCGAAATATCTGGGTGAGGGAGCTTTAACAACCCGTTGAGTCACATGGGCCTGAACCCGATTTCTGTACCAGGCGCGATGAGAGCTGCCGTATTCGCTGAAGAAAAATGTGACGCGATCAGCCTGATCGAGTTCCCTCTCGTAGCAGACCGCCAGCCGCGAGCTGGGCCATGATCCGCGGGGTGTTCAGGAGGTTTTCGAACGCTTGGACCGCCGCCGAATCACGCCGCGATACGTGAACCAGAAAGTCATACTGCTCTCTGCGGATCGGGATTATCCCTAGCCCGTACTGGCGGGCGACGGTTTCAATGGCGACACCCCAGTCGGCTCGCCCCTGAGCGATCGCGGCGGCCACCGCATTGTGGGATTTGGTTTGCACACGGTAGCCGGGGATCTCTGCGAGGGACGCCGTACTCGCCAGCAACTCATCGATCAGAATGCGAGTCCCGCTCCCGGGGTTGCGATTGATCATCCGGCAGCCCGTGTCGCTTGTCGCGAGTGTCAGAGCCTCTTCCAGTGTACACCCTGCAAACTTGGCATCGCCGGGTCGAAACACAAAACACTGCTGCCGCGAATACCCCGAAATCAACTGGATTCCGGGCTGGAGGTACGGGCTGTTGTATTCACAGGTCGCTGGATCATAAAGATGAACCCCGGCGATGTCGCATTCGCCGCGACGGGCCGCAGCCAGTCCACCTTGGCTGCCGACGGTCAGGACGCGCGTGGTCAACCCGAGATCCCGCAACTCACCCAGTAGCAAATCCAGCCCGACGCAGTGACTCCCGATGACAACGAGGTCCGCTGGTTCGAGGGCTTCATCGAGTAGCGTGACCTCGACCGCATCCCCTTCATCGAGGCATTCGGTCTGTTGAGGAATCGTGATAAACCCATCCGCCCCACTGAAGGTCGTCACCGAACCGGAGCCTTTCCCCATCGGATAGGCTGACCAACCGTCTGATCCGCGCACCAGCCCCACGAGTACGTATTCGGTGCGGCCTCGCTCCGAGTTGATCCGCAGCGGCACACGGGCGGGGACAGTGCGGCGCTTCTTGCGGCTGCGACCGGCCAGTCGCCTGAGCACCGGGGCCACGAACTCATGGAAGGTGAAGATCGCCGAAGTCGGGAAGCCCGGCAACACCACGACCGGCTTCCCGTTGGTGACGGCCAGACAAATCGGTTTTCCCGGCTTCAGAGCCACTCCATGAGCCACGATGCCGGGGTTCGGCAAGTCTCGCACCACTTGGTACGACAGGTCTCCCGCTCCCTTCGAGGTGCCTCCCGACAGCAGAACCATGTCATATGTCAGTCCCGTATTGACGAATGATCGAAGCTGTGCGAGATCATCTCGCACGGTCCCCAGACAGATCGGATCGCATCCCAATTCCCGAACCGTCGCTGCCAAAATGGTTGCGTTGGAGTCGTAGACCGAACCGGTCGGCAGCGACTGACCAGGGGCGACGATCTCATCCCCGGTCGAAATAATGGCCACCCGAGGTCGTCTCCGCACCGCCACACGATCCATCCCGAGCGCCGCCAGCACACCCAGTTCACGAGCCGTCAACATCTGCCCCGACCAGAGAACTGTTTCGCCGCGCGTGATATCCGACCCCGCCGAACTGATATTTCCCCCTGGCGATACCATGCGGTTGATCGCCACTGCGGGCTGGCCGCCGAGGTCGATCGCTTCGGACTGCTCAACCATCACGATGGCATCGGCCCCGCGCGGGACCATGCCGCCCGTCGCGATCACGCTCGCCCAGCCGGAGCGAATCTCACACAGTGGCACTCGACCGGGCGAGAGGATTTCCGGTGTGAGTTGTAACGTACAAGGCTGTTCCTCGTCGGCCCCTTGCAAATCCGCCGACCGGACTGCGAAACCGTCGACATTGGAGCGGTCGAATGCCGGGACATCGACCTCGGCGATGACAGGACTCGCCAGGACTCGCCCCGCCGCCTCCAGTAGCGACACGGTCTCTGGCCCCAGAGGCCGGAGATCCAGTGCCGACTCGAAACGATGGGCAGCCTCATCACGGGTCAGCACTTCCAGGAACTGAGTCTGTCGGGAGGACTGGCGCAGAGCGTCATTCGGAGCTGGAGAGGCATCGCTCATGGCTCCACCACAGGGATCAGCTTCCTTGCCGTGAGGTCGTATTCCGCACCGGGTTCGAGGGTTTCGTAGCCCGTGCCATCCTCCCGTCGCAGTTGGTCTTGATGATGCACCAGCACTTGGCTGGCTCCGATCACTCGCAAGCGTGATCCTTGCACAATCACGGCTGTGCCTTCGTCGATTCCGAGTCCCAGCAGATTCGGGTGGGCTGCGATCACGGGGGCCAGATCATTATGACGTTTGCGGGCGATAACGTGCTGATCGATCGCGCAGTTGCGCATGAACCCGAACCCGACTTCGTGGCCTGGTGCCATCATGAGTTGGTTGCCTTCGGGGGCCCCTCGCACCAGATAGTCCCCCTGGATCGTCGCTCCTGCGGACGAACCACCGATGACGCCACCGCGTGCTAATACCGAGTGCAGTTCGGTGTAGGTCTTAGTGTGGAGATACGCATCGGCCAAGCGCCATTGCCGTCCGCCATCGATCCACACTCCCTTGGCCCGGCGCAGTGGCGCGCAAAAGTCTTCCGTGTCAGCGACGAGGACATCGCGCGTGTGGAGGACAGTCACATCTGTGGCCCCCGCCCGTACGAGGAAAGAGCGGGCGACATAATCCGGCCCCCATTCCTCTCCTTCCAGCGCCGTCGGCAGAATCACAAACGGAGCGTCGATCCCACCCGCCTGGGCGATGAACTCATCGACAATCTCTCGCCCCATCCGCCCCCCACCCACAATGACGAGCGTGCCTGTCTGGGGACCGCACGTCTGGGCGAGACAGGAATTCACGGTGCCACACACGGCACAGATCATCAGTAGCAAGACAGTTCGGCGCATGCGAGATCCCCCATTCCATCAGCATTACAGAAACTCAACACGATGTCGTGTCACTCACACGACCTGCCATCCGCTCCGCGTGGTCTGTGCCCCTGACAGATCAGCTTGCCGTTTCGAGGAACAGTCCCATCAAGTCCCAACCCTCCGGCAACCTCAAGCCAGTCTGTCCGGCGGCGATCTCGTCGTATGTCTGTGACCCGTTGGGCAGCAGTCCTCGCCCAGCCATGGTGAACGGAGTGAACCCGTGACTGTGGGTTTTGGTGCGTAGGAACGTGGGGTGATCGGGCGAGATCAGGATGCGG
>JANOKO010000583.1:0-7097 GCA_031419335.1 Planctomycetota bacterium | reverse complement strand
GGGGTACTTGTCGAGTTCCATCACGACATCTTCGTGCATCGGCTTGCCCTGGCCGTTGCGGGGCGTGAAGTCCCAGCTGTTGACGCTCGCCTTGAGTGTTCCTTTGTCTCCATAGAAGGTCGCACCCCACGGGTACTTGGGATCGGGGGCATCGCCATAGGCCCGGTGTTGCCAGATGACTTGCAGGTCGCCGAAGTCGAAAGTCGCAGTCTGCGTATCGGTGATGTTCGCCCGGCTGGCCTTGTCGATCAGAATGCCGCCCGTCGACGAGACGATGATCGGCCAGCCGAGGTCGAGCATCCAGCGGACCATGTCGAGCATGTGAATGCACATGTCGCCGACGATCCCGTTGCCGTACTGCATGAAGGCCCGCCAGCGGCGCGGGTGGACCAACTTGTTGTACGGCATCAATGGGGCAGGGCCGGTCCACATGTCGTAGTTGAGATTCGCGGGAGCCGCCTCATCCGGGGCGGCGTTGATGTCCTCGCGGGCCCGCATGTGGTAGTAGCAGTAGATCTCGACGACGCCGATCTTGCCGAGCTTCCCTTCCTTGATGACCTTGTCCCGAGCACTGATGAGGTGCGGCGTACTGCGGCGCTGTGTCCCGACTTGGACGACCCGCTTGTGCTGGCGAGCGGCTGCGACCATCGCCTGGCCTTCGGCGATGTCGAGGCTGATCGGCTTCTGGACATAGATGTCAGCCCCGGCCTCGCAGGCGGCGATCATCGGCAGGGCATGCCAATGGTCGGGCGTGGCGATCAGGCAGATGTCGAGATCCTTCTCTTTGAGCATCTCGCGATAGTCGCCGTACAGTCGCGGGACTTTCTTCGACACCTGCCGACTAACAACCAGATCACCCGCCTCTTTCAGCATCGTCGAGTCGACATCGCACAGCGACACGACCTCGACCGGAGCGACCTGTACCAGCCGCAGCAGGTCGATCTTCCCATACCAACCACACCCGATCAGGCCGACGCGCTGGGGCTTGTCGGCAAAGGCTGCGGCGTAACGCCCGGCAGTCAATGCCGCAATTCCGGAAGCAGAGGAGGTGATAAATGAACGACGGTGCATGATGAATCTCGGAGGAAGAGGCGAAACGGAGGTCCAGCACGAGAGGCGATCTCGCCCCGTCAAGTGACGTGGCTGGTGGACTATACACATCGAATGGCCCTCGCGCCACGTTCGCCGGGTTGGCGACACGCCGTGGTGTGTGCGTCCAGTCATTCGGTATAAAGCTTCACCGCGCCAGAGGGGGTCGAGGCAGTGGTATGTACAGACACAATGAAGACATCGGTCCCGTGTGAGTGCTTGCTCTGGCGAGAAACGCGACGGGTATCCGTTCGTTCTCTGGGTTCCATTTTGCTCCCTCGTCCTGTTCGACCAGAATCGATCGTCGTCAATCAGATGGTCATGCCTCTGAGGTGTGAATGGATGTGTGCCACTCTGGCATGGCGGTTGACTCTCGCACAGCTGGCAATGATTGTGGGACAAATAAAAACGCCTCGCGTGTGGCGAGGCGTTGTGGTGCTTGGCAGCAAGTCAGTGAACGACTACTTCGCGTCCCACCACCAGCGGCCTGCTGGCAGGGCGGGCTTTGTCGCGTGGATCGATTCTTTCTGGAGCGACTCATCCGAGACGATCGAGGCGACATCGGCCCGGACACCCCCGGCAACCTGGACGACCACGTCTTTGCCATGGAACACGCGATGATTCACGACCGTGTCGACCTGTTTAGGTACGTTGAAGCTGGCGGTCTTGTAGGCCCCGTTGACGGCAAATTCGCCACGGTTCCAGTGTGTCTGTCCGTCGAGGTCTTCCCGCTCGATCAAGGCCGCGACAAGTGCCAAATCGAAGACCGACTTCAGATCGGCGAAGACTGGCTCCCGCGTCGCTAAAGCGTTGTAGTTGTCCGTGAAGTTCTTCGCGAACATTTCGTTGATCGGCTCCGCTTGTCCAGTATGGACTCGCTCGCCGGTTTCCTGGAGGTGCTCGTTCTCAGAACGGCATTGGACCGACGAACCTGCAATTTCAAACGCAGTGCGGTCTGGGCTATGTAGGACCGCTTCGTACTTCATCGAGAGCCACCAGCGGAGGGCTTCGATGTTGTGAGTGGCGAACTCCGGGTGCTGTTGGGTCAGTTCGAAGTAGTCGGGCACCTGGGATCCGCCTTCGAGCTTGCCGATCCCAATCAGCTTCATCTTATAGTCGGCTTCGAGGATGACGCGGGCCACATGCGAGTTGCTCGGCACACCGTAGATCGTGATGTCCTGGCGTCCGAGTTTGTCGCCAATCTTGGCCGCCCATGTTTTCGCGCCACCCGGTGCCAGCGGACCGGCGTTCTGCGAGTCAGTCACGAACTGCTTGACGGCTTTCAGACCTTCCGGGCGAGGATCGATGGAGCAGCCGAACATCTGCCGGGCACCGGGCGAGAAGGTCCGCAGGACCGTGACCATGTCGTCGAGTTGGAGGGCTGGCTTGCCCGAGGTAGCGCCAACCGCGACGCCGTTGGCGTCATACTTCCAGCCTTCTGCCGGACCGGCGATGACGATCTCATTCGACTCGGGATAGACGAAGACGTACTTGATCTGCGACAGACCGGCGAGCTTCTTCATCGACTCGACGACGGGTTCGCCTGCTGCCAAGCGGCGGCTGACTTCGGCTTCGAGGCGGGTCAGCGAGACCATGCGGAGGTCCGAGTGACGGCTCATGTCTTCATTGATGTCGGCGGTGCGGGCTTGTACTCCAAGGGCCGCCAGCCGGCCGGTCTGCTCTTCTTTTGTCTGACGATAGAGGATGCCCTTGGGGTCGACTCGAACACCAGCCTCGAATTCGCTGATGGTTCCAGTGCCGGGCTCGTCGGCGTCCCATGGACCGGGGGTTTCCTGCTCGATCAAGGCGATCAGTGCGGTAAAGTCGGCTCCCGTTCCTCCACCCAGCTCGGTCCGCTCGGTCGCAGCGGCTTTGCGGTTGGACATGCGACCCAAGGTCTGACGGGCTGCATCGGTCTCACCGGCGGCTCCTTGAGCCCGTGCGATACTTTGGAGAACGGTATCGCGAGCGGCACCGTCCTCGATGGCCAGGGCGAGATTGAACGCCGGAGCGAACTCGCCAGCAGCCAAGTGAGCTTGAATCTGGTCGTTGACGGCATCCGCTGCCCAGAGGTCACCGCAAGTCCACGCAGTGGAAGCGGACACGACACCGAGAGCAAACCAGCGGCCAAGTGACCAGACCGTGCGTTGTCCCATCATAATGCGTACTCCTGGAAGCCTGATCGGAAGAGGAATCCGAGCGGAAAGCTGCCGTCTGAACCGACTGAGTGTGTGCAAGGAAACCCGTGGACGCAATCGTTCACTGCCAACGGCGCACAACTCCTCTTCTCCTAGGATCGTCGCCCAGAGGGTAGCCGTCAAGATTTTTCTGAGGAAAGATGGGTCCGCTCCTCGGTTTGGCAGCAGTCGTCGAAAGATTGGGTACAGCCGATACAATTCGGTTTCCACCAGTCTGAGAACACCGCAGGACCGATTGTGAGGGTTGCAGCGATATTAGGCGTTGCCTGGGATCACTGGACTTCCACACGTTTTATGGGCAAGGGACATCCGTAATCGGGCTTCTTCGAATCGAGAAAATGACATGCCCCCCAGAGTAGAGTGGCTGCTGAGTCTTACCAATGGAGAGTATCCATTGCCGTCCCAATTGCGGCGTGAGCGTTGAATCAGGATTGTTCTAAAATCCGCAGAGATGATTGATCGAGTTTCGAAACTCCTGAGCGCTGGCTTGCCCGGAAGCGGCTGAGCCTTCACAACTCATGTTGAAGAAGAACTGATCCCCCGCGACACTGATGATCAACTGAGCGCCCCAGCCGAAGGTATTCTTAGCTTGTGCTGGAGAGTCCAGTGTTGATAGCGGCCACATCAGCACTTCGTCCAGCACTTGTGGTCCTTTCGGGTACAGCCCCAGTTTTTGGAATGCATCGGCCAGATTGGCGTAGTCACCGAGGATAGCGCTTTGCAGTTTGCCAGCGAGTTTTTGAGCGAGTTTCAGGACTACACCCTCGTAGGGCAGCATGACAAGCGCCGACGACGTGAGACACAACCTTCCCATCTGGCCGAACTTAAAAATGCTGCCCGTCGCCCCCAACTCGACGCCTGCATAACACACAAACTCCGCCTCCTCGACAAACATGTCCCGAGTTCGCGAACCGTCTGGATTCGGACCACCAAGATTGACGAGTGACATTGGCCCCTCATTTCACGTCAGGGAGTTTCGATCGTGATGGATTAACGTCTTGCTCATTGTGTTGCCATGATGGCTCGTCCAAAGCGTAGGCAAGCCCATCGTCACAAGACCGCTCGATAGCCCGCCACGGACAGCCTCACGGGCGCGTACAAATTCAGTGACATGACAACCGTAACCGGGGCCGTTTCAACTGCTTGGTGAAGAGACAAGCAATCGCCGCTGCCCCGGCCACGCTCCGAATGATCCCGACGAAAGCTCGACCAGAAGACCTCAACAACCGCAGGCACACTTGCGTTACTTGTTACGGTTGGCTCCCGCTGCATATCCGTCTCGATACGGACGTGCTTGATCAGGATCCCGCGGATATTCGTTGCGAATACGATCGACGACATCCTGGGTTGTCGTCGGCAGGTCTGGGTTGCTCGCATCCCGCCCAGATCTGTAGCCAGCTTGGAATTGGTCTGACGTACCGTCCGATGCGTCGTAGCCAGCGTCCTTCATGGCCTTCGTTGCGCCGAGGTAATCCCGGGCTCGATCAAAATCATCTGCCATGGCAAATTCCTCCAAGAGTAGGTCGATTTAGGGAGGGAACATCCCTCCTCTGCTCAGGCCAACAGCAGACATGAAGCTCTGTTCGCCGAGGGTGACTCCAGCAATCTAGCTACGTTACAAAAGATGTCAATCTTTTTTTCACGGAATCCCAAACACGTCATCCTCGCGGCACTGTCGTGAGACAACCATTGATCAAATCAATCCCTCTGGACCCCAAGATTCTTGTTGACACATCGTCTGCGATGTGGAGAATCCCAAATAACTTCCTCACCAGAAAGGACCGTAGTCATGGGTGAACTTCAAGACATGTGGAAGAGGATGTCAGCCGGAGATCCTCTGGCCTTCCTGGGTCAACCTGCACCAACCCAACCGAGTCCTGCTCGACCGGTGCAGCCCAGACCCGTGCCCGCCAACACAGGCGACGGGACTCCCCCCAACAGCCTGACACAACACGAACGTGAAATACTGGAGAAGTTCTACCACCAGCAATACGGTCACTACCCAGAGAGCGAGTATCAGTTTCAAACGTGGCTGAAGCACAACTGGTAACCGCCATCATTGACACTCCCGGTGTCCCCCATATCAAGGAGAATCGCATGCGAGTCCCATCCGCACTCATCGGTGAGGTCTACCAACGACTCGTTCGTATCCAGACGCTATCCCGGGAGGTAGAAGAGATCCCAAACTTCGGCAACGATCTTTGGACGATGCGCGAGGGCGACAAGAAATGTCAACAAATTCGGATGGATGCGCAATGGATTCACCAACAACTGAGTGCCTGTGTGGGGTCAGGCGATGGGTGATGATCCACTCATCACGACCCCTCCACGGCCACATCATCGCCGAAGAATAGGGACTCCTCGGGGATGTTGAGGATCAGCGGAGTGAGGGTCCGGCCTTGCGTGAGCGGCGGGACGAGGATGGCGCCGATCTCGGGGTGTTGGCGGCAATACTCCGCTGCGGGTTCGAGGCCCATCACGTAGAAGGCGGTCGAGAGGGCGTCGGCCTCGGTGGCGGTGGGGGCGGTGACGGTGACGGAGAGCATGCCAGTGGCGGGCCAGCCGGTGCGGGGGTCAAGAATGTGGCCGTAACGCTGGCCTTGGTGGCGGAAGAACTGGACGTTCGAGCCGCTGGTGGCGAGGGCTCGGTCTTTTAATAACAGCGTGGCGTAGTTGCAGTCGGGGAAGAGCGGGTTGCGGAGGCCGACAGGCCAGCCGGGGAGGCTGTTGTGCTGGCCGTGGGCGCGGAGGCTGCTGAAGCCGCCGTGGATTAAAAAATTTGGGATCTCAACCAGAGCCTGGCAGAGGCGGTCGATGGCGTAGCCTTTGCCGATGGCTCCCAGGTCGATCTCGACGCCGGGGGCCAGGACGCGAATGGTGGAGTCGGCGGGATTGAGTTCGATCAACCGGGACATGCCGCAGCGTGAAAGACTTCCGAAGTCTTCGGAGACTTCGGAAGTCTGGCGGGCGTTGTCGATCTCCGCTTGTTCCGGGATGCGACCGGCTTGGCGGCACTCGCGCCACAGGCGGATCAGCGGGCCGGAGGTCGGGTCGAAGGCTCCGCCGGTGGCTGTGGAGAACTCCTGGCACTGGACGAGTAACGCAAACACCTCGGGGGGGAGTTCCCGCCACTCACCGGGCTGGAGCTTCTTCAACTGCGAGATCGGAGAGTCGTCGCGGTAGATCGACAGCTGGGCTTCGATCGGGTGCAGCAGGTCGAGGGCCTCGCTGGCGACCATGATTTGGTCGGGCGGTCCAGGGTTCATCACGACCGACCACGGGCAGGCCATCGCCCGTGTTTCGAGGCGAACTGTGGGGCCGGACATGGGAACAAGGCGTTCTTCGACCGGAGCGTCTCGGTCGGCCAGCCGGAGCAAGGCTCGGCCCGCCAGGAAGTCACGACGGGTCTCTTGACCGGACATGAGAGCCTCGTCGAACGGTTGGAAATACGATCCCCGTAAGACGGCCTTTCCAGGCCGTCTCCTGGCGAGAGACGCCACTGGACGGCCTGGAAAGGCCGTCCTACCCGGTCAAGTTCTCCGTGTCCGCTTTCATCAGTGAGGCGTGGGACAGGCTTCCAGCCTGTCATCTCAAAGTCGCCGGACTCTCCGAGTCCGGTGGTTCGACTCCCGCAGAACAAATCGATGCCACGCGGTGGGCACCCCTCCACCGGATTCGGAGAATCCGGCAACGACAGGCTGGAAGCCTATCCCACGGCGCAGCAGAAAACGGGACACCAAGGGGCTTGGTCTCCCGTTTGTCGCTAAGTTGTGTTGCTAAGACAAACACCCGAAGGGTGTCAGACCTTGA
>JANOKO010000582.1:0-1038 GCA_031419335.1 Planctomycetota bacterium | reverse complement strand
AGGATCTTGCCGTCGTCCATGACACGCCGCAGGTCGATCGACCGACCGGGCTGGCTGACGATCTCGCGAATGACAGTGCTGGTTAAAAACGGACGGAGTTTATTCTGGATCGCGGCGACGGCCTCGGTGCGGTAATTGTCGGACCACGACGCGAACTCATGCACCCAGAACGACCGCACGATCGGGTCGCGGATCAGCGGGACGGTCCGCTCGCGAAAGGTCTTCTCGCCGAGTAGCTGCATCAACGACAAAAGGTTCCCGCCGCGTTCGACCGTGGCGAAGACAGCGTTGCGGAGCGTGTCTTCCAGCCGTGGTCCCCAGCTGTCGTAGAGTTTTTTGAGGGCACTGACCACGCCCGAGGTGACCTGATCGATGCGGGTCGGGTCGCGGCAGGCGAGCGGGTTGAAGCTCAGCACGCGGTCGCGATTGGCCGCGTCGAAGACCACGACGCTGTTGGTCCGGTTGCGCGGGATGATGCTGCCGATGTTCTCCGCGAGGTCCCCGTGCGGGTCGACCAGACACAGCCCGCGACCCGCTCGCATGTCAGCAGCGATCATGCCCTGGAGCAGCGTGGTCTTGCCCATGCCGGTCTTGCCGACAATGTAAAGGTGCCGCCGCCGGTCCTCGATTCCGAGCGTGACGATCCGCTGGTCGTCGCGGAACCGCACTCGCCCAAGAGCGACCGCCCCTTCTTCTTCCGAGTGGAATTTCAGGGGAGCTTCCAGCTCCCGGAACTCCGTCGAGTGCATCCGCTCGGCCTGAGCCGTGGAGGTCGGCGGATGCCAGAGCGTGGCAAGTTCCTCGTGGGAGAGGAGAAAGGCACTGCGTGCTTGGTGACGGGGCTGGCCTCGATGGACCGGACCGGAGACGAACGTTGCCAATCGCGAGCGCGTGAAGGCCCCCAATGCTCCAGACATTTGCCGGAGACGCTCGCGAGCTTCACCTTCTCGACCGGGCACTGCCTCAACGATGAGCCGAAGTTGTGTCTCGAACAGATGGCCGCCGAGTTTGTCAGCCGCCGCTTGCAGGTCTTCTTCG
>JANOKO010000581.1:0-1048 GCA_031419335.1 Planctomycetota bacterium | reverse complement strand
CGCGCCATCAAGCCCGATTCGGTAAAGACGGCGACCTTTTCGGTGTTCATTTCTTTGGCAGCTGCGTAATGTTTTTCGACTTGATGTAAGCCAAGTAATCAGAGGGTGTTGCGAGGCCCGCTCGCCCTCGGTGTCAAGGTTTCTGAACAGTGCTCGACCGCTTTGGCACTGAGGCTGCATTACTAAATCTCATCGAAGTGACGCTCACCTCGAACGACCAAACGACCCCACCGCACGAAAGACTCTCTCATGCTCAAGCTCATCGCCGCTCTCAAGAATGACGAAGCTGGTTTCATTGTCTCGGCCGAATTGGTCCTGGTTTCGACCATCGCGATTCTCGGTCTGGTGGTCGGCCTGAGCGAGGTTTCGCTGAACATCAACAACGAACTGGAAGACGTCGGCTCGGCCTTCAGCTCGGTCCAACAAAGCTACCGGACCAGCTGCTCCAGCGGCCATAAGGGTTCCATGAGCGGCAGCGGATTCTGCGATCAAGCCGACTTCTGCGACGGCCAGGATGACGTGCGGTAGTTGAAGTGTTCAGTGTTCAGTTTTCAGTCTTCCGCCAGGACGCCCAGAGGTTGCGACCTCTGGGTTTTGGAACAAGCGACTCTCACTCGCTGATTTCACTCTCTCAAGTGACTTTCGAAGTTCTCTCGACTTCGAACCCGGCGACTCTCACTCGCCAACTCTCCGGTCCTCTGTTGCCCTCGACTGACAACTGAAGACGGACAACGCTCCCGAAGCAACTCGGTGGGGACTGTTTTGCTCCAAGCCCGCGTGGGATTCCCACGCGGGCTTGTTTGCGTTTTTGGCGGGGGAGGGCGGGGAACTGGCGACCGCACCGCTTGATTCGCACCTCCTTACGATTCCCTGATCCATGTTCCCTCGGTATGTTGTGGCATCGTGCCTCGTCATGCTCAGAAGGATCACCGCTCGTGAAACATGGACTGTTTGTATTCCTCGCCGTTCTGCTCGCTGTTGTCTCGAATGCCCCGGCTCAGACAACTGACAAGGGGGCTCCCGCGATGTCCGCTGACCAATCGCTGAC
>JANOKO010000580.1:0-2060 GCA_031419335.1 Planctomycetota bacterium | reverse complement strand
CGCGTCGCGGCCGAGCAAGCCGTACGGAGCGCCGGACCGGGGCTATGGCCATCAGGGATACCCGGCGCTCGGCATGGCGTATCCGGCGGCGGAGCAGTACTGTCGCTGGCTGTCGGCCAAGCTTGGGCAGAAGTACCGCCTGCCCACGGAGGCTGAGTGGGAGTACGCTTGCCGAGGCGGCAGCCAGGCGAACACCGCTTTCTGGTGGGGCAATGAACTCAGCGAAGGTGAAGGCCGGTTCAACATCTCGGCTGTCGATTTTCTACCAGGCCGCAAACGGATCTGGCCACTCGCGAACGCTCCGTGGAGCGACGGTTTCCCCTTCGTGTCGCCGGTCGACCATTACGGACCCAATGGCCGAAACGGATTCGGTATGGCGGACATGTGTGGCGGGGTCTGGGAGGTCATCCTGGACCACTTTGATCCCCAGGGTGGGCACGAAGAAGTTTATATGGTTGCAGAAAACCCACGGCCGGTCTGCCGAGGCGGCAATTACTTCGATGTGCCTGGCAATGCACGCTGCGCTGTTCGCCTCGGACTCCAAGGCCCCAGCTACTCCGACTCACGGGACGGATTTCGGATATGCTTGGGGACGCCGCGTAATTAGTGGTCCACCCAGTTGAAGCTCATAGGTCGCTGCGATCGCTAGAACGCGGGGAGCCCGCACGAAGCCGAATGCAACGACCTCACAAGAAGACATGGGTAGACCACGAGACCGTACCCAACGCCCTGATCTGTGATCAACACGTGATGAATTCCCTCCGCTGCCTGCGTTTCTGACACACACACCTTCCAGAACGCCTTCGAGGTGAATGCCTGACGACGAAGCATTCACCCGCGAGGTCGATTGGAATTCGGTGTTATTATCAGCCTCTCCGGAATCAGTCTCACTCTCCATCCGAGGCGGAATTCTCGCTTGGTTCCGTCTCCTCTTTTGACATTTCGACTGCCTGCGGTAGCTCGGGGGCTCCCGAGCGTTGCAATGGGTAAATCACCAACGGTTCGGCGGCATGGTTCGCAGCGGGGTATTTCGCACGGGCGGCGGGGATGGCGGTGCCGCGGATGGTGTCGTCATCTTTATAACGCTCGTGCATCTCGTGGTGATATGTGGCCATCTCTTCATCGTGAAGTTGTGTGTAGAGCAAATTCAAGCTGTAGTGGGCACGGAAACTTTCAGAGTCGATCTTCAGCACGCGCTGGAAGACAATGACAGCTTCCTGGATGAGAGTCTCGCGCTCGGCTTGGCGGTCGTCACCACGAATCTGTCGGGCTTGGTCGAACAGGACCCCGCCGAGTTCGAGCCACACATCATCATCCAGGCTGAAGTCGAACTTGCGTTGGACTCGCTCGGGAGAGTTGTTGTTGTCGAGGATGCTGCGAAAGGCCAGTTCGGCGTCTTTGAGTTGGCCTTGTTGCCGACTAATGAGCCCGCCGAACCAGGCTGCGGTCCATTCGGGAGCGGGTGGGTCTTGATGCGTACCGGCCCGGTTGAGAGCGGCGGTCGCCTCGTCCAGCCGGCCCTCGGAGAAGTAGACGCGGGCGAGATTGAGAGGTCCATCAAAGCGGTTGAGCTTCTCGACCTCGACAAAGGCTTGTTCCGCTTGCTTGAGTTCGGCCTTACCCTCCAGGAACAGCCCGATGCCATAGTCGTTCCACCGCTGCCAGACGGGGACTTCAGTCTTCTGTGCAGCCAACGGCTTGTCGATCCCCTCGACGGGAAGCGTGAGCGTATCGCTGGCGATCGTGACGACCGGTAGCGGGTTGTGGAACGGCTTGCCCGGTTGGTGTCCTCGAATCGGGAGATCACCGGGCTTGGCAGTCTTCGTCACGAAGTCCATGTACTCCTGGTCGAACTTGCGATACAGCAGTTTGACTTCAATGGTGACATGGTCCTCGAGTTTCTCGGGAAGCGTGATGCCATAATGCGCGACTTGTCCGGCCCCTGGTGGGACTTGGTGGTTGTAGAGTGGGACGCGGATGTCTTGAGGATTACGGCGATTGATGCGGTTGCCGTTCTCATCGAGCAGGAACACATTAATGAAGTGTGACCAAGGGTCGAC
>JANOKO010000579.1:0-2592 GCA_031419335.1 Planctomycetota bacterium | reverse complement strand
CCTTCACAGGCCGGGCGACAGTGCCTTGCCGGAGGTCACGATGAGGGGCAGACCGAAGGCGACAACTGGCCCCTCACACAGGTGGTTTTGTCCCCTTCGGCTCTATCCTCGTCGTAACTCCTTGCTGCATCACGTACTCTCCGAAGGGGTCAAGCCCTTGGACTTTGTCCTCTTCGCGTTCTGCACGAAGGGGACAAAACCACCTGTGTGAGGGGCCAGTTGTCGCCTTCGGTCTGCCCCTCATCGTGACCTCCGGCAAGGCACTGTCGCCCGGCCTGTGAAGGCGACAAGTTTCCCACCCTTGTCGTCTTCGGAGAGTGTTCGATGCCCCAACGGGTTACGACGACGGACCTCACGAAGGCGACAAATCTGCATGTCTGAGGGGGGCTTGTCGCCTTCGCGAGGAAGCTCGATGGTGGCCATGGTCACCATGGTCACCATGGTTGCGACTTGGTCCTTCATGCTGAGATGCGGTGTCGATTCGCGACTGGTGGGTCGATGCCGTTCAACCCCACACGGGCCACAGGATCGCCCACAACGGATCACGCGATCGACGTGCGAAGAGTTGCCGTGCGAGTGATCGCTGGCCCGGCACGGTGCCTTCTGTGCGATTTCGAGTTCCATTCGATCAACACTCATCGAGACCAACGGTCTTCGAAATCGGCGAGCAGCGAATCAACCGACCAAGACCCACCACACTGTTCTGGTCGGATGGTTGAATGACCCGACCAGACCCGACCAAAACGGTTTGGTCGGGTCGATCGATCGCCGGTCGGGGCGACGTTCGATGTCTCATTTTGGTCGGGTCATTTCACCAACACCTCCCACTCCGTGCATCCATGAACTCGCCGAGCAGACTACGCCCCGCCAGCGGGGCAAGAGCCTCTCGTAACGCGAGCCACCAGGACCATCGCCAAGGGGCTTACAATCAACCACAACGCCATGAGATCGTTCCAGCCGAACGAGTAGTCGTCCAGTAGTCCCATTGCCACCACAATGCCTTCCATGCGATTTCGAGTTCCGTTCGATCATCCCTCAGCGGTCCCAACGGTCTTCGAACATTTTCCAGCCCCAGGAGCGACTCGTGACAGTGACAACCCCGATGAATCGCCCCGTCGCGTTCCGCATGCTGACGGTGGTTGCCGGGCTCGCCCGTCAGCCGGACGTGTTCATTCCGTACGTTCCCTCGAACTGGTTTCGGCAGCAGCCCACGCCCCGTCGTCGGGCACGCTGGTCCAGAACGCTTCGCAGCCTCGCTGGAGCGGGCATGCTCCAGCGACGGACCGACGACAGCCGCGACCGAGTGCGTCGGGTCGCAGTCACTCCCAGCGGTTGGAGCTGGATCCTGGAGAACAGCGGCGCGGGAGCGTTCCTGTCGCTGGAGGAGCTGCTGGAGATGCCGGGCCAAGGGACGGGTAATCTGGGTGGCCAGGTCATGGTGAATTCATGACTGTCACAGGAATTTCTCCGTAACTCTTTGAGGACGTACCGATTGCTGCGAATCGCAAAAATCGTCACCTCAAAAATGACCAAGCGGGATTCGTGACTGTCACAGGAATATCTTTGCAACTCATTGAGGGGACGTTGTTTGCTGCGAACCCGCGAAAATTCCGGACCACGGACAGAAAGTTTGCCTATGACCACGACGGTTCCCCCTGGTATCGCCTGCGCTTCTGGCCAGGGGAGTACCTATTGCCGTGTATTGCGTTGTGCAGTACAACTAAATATGAGGTGCCCCGATGTCAAAAACATCCAAATCCAGTTCATTGATGGTCCGCATGGACGAAGACTCGAAGCGGGTCTTGGCGGAGGCTGCGGACCTCCGGCGGATTAGCGTCAGCGATTATGTGCGTACGGTGACTGTGGCTCAGGCCCGTCGTGAGGTCGACAGTGCTCGCGAGCAGACGATTCAGCTGAGCCCCGAGGAGCAACAGGCCTTCTGGAAGGCGTTACAGGCTCCGGTGAAGCTCACTTCCGCGCAGAAGCGACTGGGGAAGATGATGCGGGGTGAGCGTTGAACGAGGTGGTGTTTCCCGAAGCATTTCGTCTGGCCACGCTGGAACGGGTCCATCGACGCAAGTCTTTTGATTGCGGAGAAGCAGCTGTCAATGCATGGCTGCATGCTCGGGCGTTGCAGAACCAGGAGAAACATCTGTCTTCGACGCGAGTGTTGCTCGACAATGACGATGCGATCGCGGGCTTCTACACGCTGGCCACGGGACAGGTCGATTTTGGTGATCTTCCCGCCGAAGTCGCGCAGGGGTTGCCGCGACGTGCGTTGCCGGTTGCAGTTCTGGCGTGGCTCGGTGTGAGCCAGAAGTTCCAAGGCCAAGGACTTGGCGATCGACTGTTGGCCCGAGCCTTGCGAGACTGTCACACCGCCGGGCAGACGTTCGCGTTTGTCGCAGTGATTATCGATTGCCTGCATGATCGAGCGAAGGCGTTCTACCTGCGCTGGGATTTTCAGGAGCTACCCGGTTATCAGTACCGATTGTTCCTGAGTACCCAGACGCTCAATGCGCTCATGGGGCGAGTCCGTCCAGGTGATCTCGGCATCGACGTCATGCAGTTCAATCTGCACAAGACCTTCAC
>JANOKO010000578.1:0-2052 GCA_031419335.1 Planctomycetota bacterium | reverse complement strand
GTCCAGCTTCGTGAGAATAAAACGATCGATCGGGTCACTCGACCATGCGGCATTCTTCGGAGTCGGCACGTGCGGTGCCTGGACCGGCTGGAGGCTCCACCACTGGGAACGCTTTTGGAACTGATCTGCCCACGAGGCAGTAACCTTGCGCGTCGATGGCCGATCCCGAGGGTCGGGAGCCCCGCGACGGACCCATTCTTCCAGATCCGCAATCGCGTGGTCCGGCAGCTTGCCAGACGGCGGCATGTTGGTCGCCTGGTCCTTGTACCGCACCGCTTGAATCAACAGACTCGCATCCGGTTTCCCCAATTCAATCGCTGGTCCCGAATCGCCACCTTGCCGCACTCCGTCGCGACTATCCAGCCATAACTTCCCGCCCAGCTTCTTGGAGTCGACCGCATGGCACTCGTAGCAATGCGTCACCAGGAGCGGACGGATCTTCTGCTCGAAAAACTCGAAATCGTCCCCCTCGGCCAGAGCTCTCTGCGCTGCGCCGACCATGCCTGCCATCGCCAGCGCGAAGAGTAGCGACGTGAGACGAGTCACAGGATGAGCACAGCGCATGGGGCAAAAAACCTGGTCGCCAAGAGAGACACACCGACAGGAATCCCCCTGTCCCGACCGTTCCCCTCAGCGAAAACAATCGTAGCCCTTGATGCGACGCTTGGATACCGGAACGACCCTGGGACGAGAGCCTTCGCGAGTGTTGCAATGTCTGATCGAGACCGATGGACCCGGCAGACACGGCTCTCAGAGCCCGTTCATTTTCACCGTAGGGATTGGTGGTGGTCCTTCGAAAGCACGTGTGGCAGGGCAGATGTGAATGGCCCCGAAAAACGCTGCAGAATCTGCTGCAGCAACCGCCCGAACGGCTTTCAACAAGCCGCAATGCGGTTCTACCTAGAAACGCAAAAGCCCCGGTGTTGCCGGGGCTTGCGTCGAATTGCGGTTTCTTGCGAAACCCTGAAGTGGCGGGGACAGGATTCGAACCTGCGACCTCGAGGTTATGAGCCTCGCGAGCTACCGGGCTGCTCCACCCCGCGTTGTGTTCGCTGGGGTAGTGTTACCCTGGCGAGATTGCACTATATCGGTCGAGAGTGGGAAGTCCAGTCACAATCTTTTTGAATTCGACGGCGATTCACTCGAAGCCATTCGAAAACAACAACAACAGCCGCCCACCGAGGAGACCGATGTGCGGCTGTGTGAATGGATTGACAGACTCTGTTCCAACCGCATGTCGGTTGATCGAACTTCTGTGGTTATGACACCAGACAGAATCTTTCTGGTGTGGATCTTGAGCGACGAGAGGACTCGTCAACTCAGCTTTAGATCACGCCTCCATGAGTGCGATAAGGCGTGGCCAAATCGGGCATGTCGAAGCCCCAGATGCGGTCCCAGATTTCCGGGATGTGGCGAAGCGACTCCGATTGATAAATCAACTGGCGCACGCGGAGGTCGGGGTTAGGGCTCCAAATCGGCACAATACAGCCGACCTGGATGCCCATCAGCAGTGCGAACAAAAGACATGTCGCGATCTTACGCATTGGAGAGTTCCTCCCTGACTCCGGTCGGCTGCGCAGTTCGGGTGTTTGCGGGGGCCACACCTGATCCGCGGCGGCTCAAAAGCCGCTCTTTCACGATGTTCGATACATCGCGTGCCCGGATTCCCCAGAGGGGAGACCTCAGTCTAGCTCATCTAAGCACCGCCGTGAGAGGGGTTTTCAGGTGAACTGAGAGAGGCTGCTGCCGAATCTCCATCGTCCGAGTCGTCATCGTCGTCATCCGACACGAAGTTTCCTTCGAGTAAGACCGCACCTTGTTTTTCCAGCAGGAGGACTTGCTCCTCCATCTCTTTGCCGGGTTTGAAGGTGACGACGTACTTCTCAGCGACTTCCACACGTTCGCCGGTGCGAGGATTGCGAGCCTTGCGGGCTGCTCTCTTCTTCACCTCGAACACTCCGAAATTGCGCAACTCGATTCGATGCCGAGAGTCACCGACCAAAGTGGCGATGATGGCCTCAAACGTTTTCTGGACCACTTCTTTGGTCTTCA
>JANOKO010000577.1:0-1294 GCA_031419335.1 Planctomycetota bacterium | reverse complement strand
GGCGACCGTGAACGATGCACCGCAGATCAACGGTGACTCGAAGGCACCCATCGAAATCTACGAGGGAGATTCGGTTGTCAAGACTCTGGTCATCACAGATGTTTACAAGCCAATTGAGGCACCGATCTATTCGATCAGTGGCGGGCCGGATGCAGGGCTGTTCGCCATCGGTTATCAGACAGGGGAACTCAGGTTTCGCGATCCCCCGATCCACAAGCAACCGAAGGACTCCGATCAGAACAACACTTACGTGTTGATTGTTCAGGTCTCGGATGGCTCTCTCACAGACACACAAGACGTATCCGTGAAAGTGCTTGAAAAAGATGCGCCGAAAAGCGATCCCTCAAAAACTGAAACTCCGAAGGACGATCAGCAAAAGACGACTCAGATCCTGTCGATCTTGGTGACCGAAACCCATCGAGAACTCCAACCTGGGCAAGAAGTCATCGTTCTCAGCGGCGCTCCCATGCCCCTCGGACAGAATCCTGTACTTGTTGACAGCTACAACTCAGAAAATCATTTTCTCTCACTGCACACAGCTGTGACTGTCAAGCCGGGTGACAAGATCGTCATCGGTCCGGGCGAAGTGCTGACGCATGGGCGGCGGCTGTATGCCGAGCATTGCCAGCACTGTCACGGGGTGGCGGGTGATGGCAAGGGGCCGACGGCTCCGTACTTGAACGTGCAGCCTCGCGACTATCGCAAAGGGCTGATTAAGTTCACCTCGACCAAAGAAGGCATGAAGGCCCACCGCAGCGATTTGGCCAGTATCGTCGAGGACGGCATCCCCGGCACCTACATGCCGTCATTCAAGCTGCTCAAGAAGGACGAGTCGCACGCGATTATCGAGTATGTGATGTTCCTGGCCATGCGAGGCGAGACTGAAAACCAGTTGTACAACCTGCTGGCCTCGGACTACTCGATCGAGTCGATTGCGA
Source organism: Planctomycetota bacterium (assembly GCA_031419335.1). Classification (GTDB taxonomy): domain Bacteria; phylum Planctomycetota; class Planctomycetia; order Planctomycetales; family Planctomycetaceae; genus TH-plancto1. The sequence continues at coordinate 356 of JANOKO010000577.1, read as the reverse complement.
CTCGCGTGAAGGACGGCGAGTCCGAGGACAAAATCCTGACCGAGTTCGTGACCCGCGTGAATGACGGCGAGATCGACGAGGAGATCACCCAGAGGACCGACAAAATGATCGCCGACTGGACCGCTGCCCAGACCCCTGAAGCGATCATCGTCCCGAAAGAGAAGCGGTATTTGAGCGACGCCGATTCCATCCAGCGGGGTCGGGAACTCTACCTGTCGAACAATCTGAACTGCGTGGCTTGCCACGGCGAATCGGGTTTGGGTGACGGGGTGCAAACCTACTCGGTCACTAAGAATACGGACACCGGCAAGGACAACACTGAGCCGGGCCTGTACGACACGTGGGGCAACAAGCTC
>JANOKO010000576.1:0-1028 GCA_031419335.1 Planctomycetota bacterium | reverse complement strand
AGGGTTGAGGGTTGAGGGTCTATCGTTAGAGACGTACCGCTTCTCCAATGTTCGCCCTTCGATTCTTGTCCTCCCCGATGCAAATCGCCGTGAAGTTCTTCGCCCGTGCTAAAGACTTGGCAGGCACGGGCGACCTCTCCTTGAGCGTTCCGGAAACGTGTACCGTCGGGCAAGCGAAAGAGGCTCTGGTCTCGACATACCCCACTCTGCGAAGCGTGATGCCGACCCTGCTCGTTGCTGTCAACGGGGAGTATGCAGCTGATGCCACTCCTCTCACAGAGGCTTGCGAACTCGCCTGCTTCCCGCCCGTCAGTGGGGGATAGGCGAGCGTCCCGAGTGAGCTGGATGGTGTTGCGAAAGATGACGTGGACCGACTCGTCGAGACATCTCAACCTTGCCCGCGATGCTGTATCAATTCAGCCAGCGCTCTGTTTTTTCGGAATTCCAGAGAAGACCTTTCATGCGGATTGTGACTTCTGTCTTCTCCGGGCGATTGCTCGGGTTTTTCGTCTGTCTGACCTCGATCGTCAGCGCCGATCCCGTCCCGCTGGCCCCGGCGGCCACACCCGCCGATAATCCTCTGAAAGGGCTGGTGCCTTACGCCGATGCCGATGTCGAACGGTTTCCCCACAGCCGCGAGTTCGACTACGTGAAGTTGAGCGACCTGATGACGGGCCGCGAAACATTTGACTGGCAGCCGTTGGAGAAACGGCTGGACAAGAGTTCTGCTCGCGGTTGCCAAGCTGTCTTGCGCATCTGGATTGAGTACCCCGGCCAGAAGTCGGGGCTGCCCCAGTTCCTGCGTGACGAGGGAGTCAGGGTCACCGAGTGGACCAACTCCCAGGAACAGCCTCCGAAGAAGCATTTCATCATCCTTGGAATCTCGATTTCCCCCATTTGATGCTGCGCGCCAAGGCGGTGAAATTCAAGAAGACGGGGGCGAGCTTTCGCGACAAGCTTCTGTCCAGCACCGACGCGCTGGGCAAGCTCGCTACCATTCCCGTGGTGGTGCAATCGGTCAACGCCGC
>JANOKO010000575.1:0-2210 GCA_031419335.1 Planctomycetota bacterium | reverse complement strand
CGCCCGAGTGGCTCTCGAACTCCACCGTCCGAGGCCCCGCAGCTGTGACCTCACTCAGCCCAGCGTCCGAATCAAGCGTACTCCACCACTCCCCCGTCGGAGCCGCCCAGTCCCACCCACCCGAGGTCGCCCCGCCGCTTTCGCCGCGAGACCACACCGCCAGCCACCCGCACCGGCGATGTCGCTGGACCGTTGGGGACCGAGATCGGAGGAGAGGCCACGGACTCATGAGGGAGATTGTAACCACCGGACGACGCATCATCGAGTGGGGCGTTACAGCACGGAGTGATCGACCCGCGCCACCAAAGCTGGGGAAGTTCCTCTTGTTCCTGCGTCACCCAGCCGGTTAGCGAGAGGGATCGCACTGGCACGCGGGCGAAGCGAAGCTTCGAGGATATGCGTTCCCAAGCCGGAGCTTGGGACCGAGATGCCAAAATCAGAGACATTGTCATACCCTTCCGATAGCAGGTGAGAGCAACCTCGTTGTTATTGACATCGCACATCCTTTCGACCTGTTGTGCGACCTACTGTTCGTAACCTACACACACATTACGTTAAACCATACATCCCGGAACTTTCTCAAGGCTTCGCATTACCTCCTAAGCCACCAGTCCAACAACTGGCGAAACGGCGGCGAGAGGTTGTCACCGGTACGTGAGAGTTCTCGCGCGAGTTCAGCCTTCGAGTACAACTCCAGACCCGCGACCTCACCGGCGTCGGGGGTCAGCGGGGCATCTGTCGTGATTACGTAGAGGACGGTATGTTCGTAAGCTGTGGCCGGACTGGCGGGGAGTTTGACCGCGAATTGAAGGGGGACACCGGTGAAGCCCAGTTCCTCTTCGAGTTCTCGAATCGCAGCTGTCAGGTAGTCCTCTCCCGCGTCGAGGTGTCCCGAGGCCGACGAAGTGAGGGTATTGGGGTATTGGTCCTTGCTGGCCGACCGCCGCTGGGCGACCAACTGGCCGTTCGACCGAAACACCCACACATGCACGGCGCGGTGCAGCAAGTTCCGGGCATGCACATCCGCGCGGCGAGCCTGGCCGATGACGCGGTCCTCAGCGTCACAGATGTCGAAGACCTCTTCGGAAGATTGCATGGATGTTCTCTGTCAGGCGAGCGGCCAGACTTCGCGTACCCGCCAGACTTCCGAAGTCCCCGAAGACTTCGGAAGGAGTGTGGCGGGTACAATTCCACAGGCCGTTCCCTCACTACGTTCGCCAGAAGCGAGTCCAGTCGTCTGCTGACCGCATGACACGTTCAGGAGACCCGGCACCAGTTGCCCCTTAAACTTGTACTCCCAGAAGTCATTCATCGGCAACAGTGGCTTCCACATGGGGTGACGCAGGCGCAAGCGATTGCCATGGCCCGCCCGTCCTTCGTGACCTCGTGTGGCTCTGCGACAGAGTGCCGATTCAGAATGGGTTGGCAGGAAAAGGCAGACAGCAATGCCTGCCTCGTTGGGTGGCACAGGTTGCCGCTTTTGGCTACCGGGGTGACACAGCCGAAAGAAGTGTTCGTATCTCGATGTTTATCACGGCGACCCTCTTGTGCCAAGGCGCCCAGGTAGCAGGCAGTACGCATCAAACTTACGGTGTTTTGCTCATTTTCCTGACTTCGCCTGCTGGTAGGGGAGGTCGAAATCATCGAATGCCTGTTGCTTATATCGAGGAAAACCTGTGTTTATCCTGACGAGTCACGTCCGGAATTTGATGCGTACCGCCTGACCCAGGTAGGCCCAAAGCGGCCAACCTGGGCCACCCCGCGTGTGGGACGGATTTTGATAACGATCGGCTCTGATGGTCACACCACCCGCAGGAGAGCGGCACGGCGTCAGCCTGCCGAGGCGGTGTCCGTCTCCCCCGCGCTGTCCCCGTGCGAGACTCCGAGAGTCGTCCGTATCGGCGGAGTTCTCGGCAGGCTCACGCCGTGCCGCCCTCCGTCTTCATTCCGTGTGGGCCGATCATGCCGGTTAATCCCGAGTACCAATTGAAAGTCCTCGCCGAGCTCACCCAAGCCATCAAGTGCTTGATACTCAGAGAGTGGGTGCAAGAATGCGTTCTACATTGATCATGCCGAATAGAGTTTTCTCAGGATTGGTACACCATACATCTAAATATGACACATCTGAGGCTGAATGGTTCATCGATAGCCAAATCTAGGTCGACGGGGCGACCCAGACCTCGCTTTGGGTGTCTGGGTGACGAAGGAAC
>JANOKO010000574.1:0-3044 GCA_031419335.1 Planctomycetota bacterium | reverse complement strand
GTGAAGGTCGACAAGACCCAGTTCGTCGAGATCTCCCGCTGCGAGGTGCCCGGCATGCAGTACCCCTGCTGGACCGCTCCAGTCCTCTCGCGCGGGCGGTTGTATCTGCGGTGTGAGGACCGGTTGATCTGCTTGGACCTGAAGGGGCCGTGAGGAACACCGTGAGCCTTCCACGATCGGGAGGGTAGGCTCCTGCCGAGCCGCGAGCCAGGGACAACACTCACCCTCAGTCGCGGCTCAGCAGGAGCTTCACCCTCCCGGCAGGCTGACGCCAATCTCTCACTCCCGTCGATCAAACATAAACCTCCTCCCTTCCCTCCCCTCGAAACCCGGACTGCCTCGGGGTACAGTGTGCAGGTCGCGTTTCTAGGCAACGGTGAGGAGCAATTCGGATGCGGAACTGGCGAGCATGTTTGGGTGTGGTCGGGCTGGGTCTGGCCACGGCGGTGTCGGCTGCGGAGTGGACCGAGTTTCGTGGTCCAACCGGGCAGGGGGTCAGTGATCAGGCGGGCCTGCCACTGACCTGGAGCGAGACGGAGAACGTCGCCTGGAAGACGCCGATTCCCGGTTTGGGCTGGTCCTCGCCTGTGGTGTCGAACGGAAAAATCTACCTCTCGACGAGTGTTGATCTCCCCAAAGAGGGAGACACTCCCGAGGTCCACGAGCTGCGCGGGCTGTGCGTGAATGCCGCGACTGGCAAGGTCGAGTGGAACATCGAGTTGTTCCATCGGACGGGGCCGCTGAAGATGCACTCCAAGAACAGCCACGCCAGCGGGTCGCCGCTGATCGATGGCGAGGTTGTGTACTTCCACTTCGGCCCGCACGGCACAGCGTGTCTGAAGACCGGTGGCGAAGTCGTCTGGAAGAACGAAGAGCTGGTCTACGCTCCACAGCACGGGACCGGCGGTTCACCGGCCCTGGTCGATGACTTACTCGTGATCTGCTGCGATGGGGCCGACAAGCAGTTCGTGGTCGGCCTCGACAAGGCCACGGGTAAGATCCGTTGGAACACGCCCCGCGACACGACGCCCGACCGGGGGTTCTCGTTCTGCACCCCGCTCGTCATCACCGTCAATGGCCAGAAACAGGCCATCTGCCCCGGCAGCACCGCCGTATTCTCGTACGAGCCTGCCACTGGCCAAGAGATCTGGCGCTGCCAATACGGCAGCGGCTACAGCGTCGTCCCGCGGCCGGTGTTTTCCCAGGGTCTGGTCTTCGTCAGCTCCAGTTACGACAAGCCGAACTTGCTGGCCATCGATCCCACCGGCAAGGGCGACATTACCGAGACCCACATCCGCTGGCAGACCGATAAGCAGGCCCCGCACAACCCCTCGATGGTCGCGGTCGACGACATGCTGTTCTACGTCTCGGATGGCGGGATCGCGACCTGTGCTGATGCGAAGTCTGGTGATATTCACTGGCAAGAGCGCATCGAGGGGAACTATTCCGCCTCACCCACAGCTGCCGATGGACGTGTCTACTTCCAGGACGAACATGGCCAGGCCACCGTCGTTGCCGCCTCTAAGAAGTTCGAGGTTTTGGCCACCAACACGTTCGCCGAGGGAGAGAGGACGTTCGCCTCGTACGGAGTGATCGACAAGTCGCTGTTGATCCGCAGCGAGCATCATTTGTACCGCATCGGAATCCCGCAATCCGCAAGCGTGAAGTGAGCCCGGAGCGACATCAGACTGAGGTGGAGACTGTTCTTGCTTCTGCCACTCCACCACAATCGATGTGTACGACACATCGGATTTAACGGTCCTGCGTGGCCCCGTGAAACGGGGCGTTCGAGAGACGAGGGTTTGTCGCTGTGTGAGGCAGAGGTATGGAGATTCCGATGGATTGAGGCAGATCCGTTACAATACACTGCCTGCGGAGTCCTACGCGACCAACGATTGAGTCCGTAGAATGCGTTCATGACACGTCCTGCTGCAACCTCTTCCGTAGAGCCCCTCGACTGGTGTGTCGATGAATCACCACTGGCCATCGGGCCACGTGTGATGCCAGCTCGGTATTTTCTGGCTCCGCTGGCAGGATACACGCACCTCGCGTTTCGGCGAGTGATTCGAGAGCAGGGGGGACTTGGGCTCGCAACGACCGATCTGGTCCACGCAACAATGCTGCTCACTCGGCGTCACCGATCGCTGGAACTGATTCAGACCGACAGCTTGGACACCCCGCTTTCGATTCAGATCTTTGGGGGCCAGGCCAACGACCTCGCGAAGGCCGCCAGTTGGTTGGAGCAACGCGGGTATCAAGGGATCGATCTTAACATGGGCTGCCCGATGGCCCACATCAACGGGCAAGGCGGCGGAGCCAAGCTGATGTGCGACCCGGACGGGGCTTGCGGGCTGGTCGAGCAGGTCGTGAATGCGGTCTCGATCCCGGTCACGGTCAAAATGCGCCTCGGCTGGGACTCCTCTCAACTGACGGCCCCCGCCCTCGCGAAAGAGTTCGAAAAACTCGGCGTGGCTGCGATCACCATTCATGGACGAACGCGGGCGCAGGGATTCCACGGCTCGGTGAGTCATGTCGGGATTCAAGCCGTCGTCGAAGCCGTCCAGCGCATCCCGATTATCGGCAACGGAGATGTGCGATCCGCACGGGAGGCCCTGCACATGCGGCAAGTGACCGGTTGTCATGCCGTAGCGATCGGACGTGGAGCGCTCCTTGACCCCTGGATCTTTCGCCGTATCGAACGCAGCTCGCGCGGCGAGGACGCGGAATTCGTCCCGACTGTCGACGAGCAGCTCGTTTTTCTCCGACGGCACTTCCACCTCATGTTTGCTCAGCACGCAGACCGCAGCTGCGTTCTCTTCCGCAAGTTCGCGGCTTGGTACGGAGCGAGGTTGGGCGTTCCCGAGGACTTGGAGGACCGCCTGCGCCGATTTGACACAGTCGAGGAATTCGAGACCATCGTCGATGAGATCGCCACCCGCCATGGAGAGCGGGAATCGTCGGTCCCCACGGCCCTCATCAAAGTTCCCAATGGACCGATCGAGCATTGGTAAGGGCGGTCGCCGACAGGACGAGTGCTGCGGAGC
>JANOKO010000573.1:0-5158 GCA_031419335.1 Planctomycetota bacterium | reverse complement strand
ACTCCGCAGCCAGCCAGTCGAGGAGTTCGGGATGCGTCGGCGGCGTGCCTTGAGCGCCGAAGTCATTCTCAGTCTCGACCAGTCCGCGCCCGAAGTACCGCATCCATGTGCGGTTGACGATTACTCTCGCAGTGAGCGGGTTGTCGCGACTGACGAGCCAGCGGGCGAGGTCAAGACGGGTCTTTAATGCGGGTGATTTTCCCACGACCAGTGAAGCGGGCACAGAGGGCAGCAGCGGACCGGCCTCGGTGTCCGGGGTCAGGAAATCGCCACGATCGAGGCGGTACGTTTCGCGCTGCGCTTCAGTGTCGCGCATCACCATCTGCTTGACGGGGCGACCGGCCCCGGGGAGTTGGGCCTCTCGCTGCTGGATCTGCTGTTTGGCTTCAGTGAGCCTCGCCTGAATTTCCGCGCTCTCATTCGTGGGCGGGTCGACCTCGGAGACATCCAGGGCGAACCGGCCAATCAAATACCCCTTATTGACATCGTGTTTGAGAAACAGGGCCGCTTCGATCTTCTCCAGCGGTGCCGAGAGCACAAACACGGCTTCATGCGGGGCATTGAGCTTCAGCTCGGGCTGGGTTGCCTGTTGTAATTCGCTGACGTTAATGGCCCAGCCGGTCGTCGACTTGTCATCGATCACGTTCAGGACATCGAACTCCGGTTGCGAGTGATCGGCGGCAGCGGCGATGAAGCGAGTGACCTTGTCGCCGACTTTGATCTCTGCATCAGTCAGCACAAAGTTCCCATTCCCGGCCAAGCCCGGACCATTCTTCGGCAGCGACTCATGCGGTAGTACGCGCAACCGGATGGCCGTGATCTTCTCTCCCGGCGTGCGAATGTTGATTTGGTAAGTGTCGTTCGGCTCAGCCTTAAAATCGGTCAGCAGCGATCCATCGGATTGCCGCAAAAACGATCCCATGCCAAGCGTCTTGTACTCGACCAGTTCGGCGGGTTGCCAGTTCCAGGCATGAGCGAGCAGGTTCGTCGACTTCGACGCGGCCAGTTGCTTTTCGAGGTCGGTCACTTGGGCGCGGAGCGGTTTCAGTTCTTCGAGCCGGGCGAGCAGCTCGGCACTCCAGCCGAAGACTTCCTGCTCCATGATGGGGACAGTGCTGGCCTCGTTGTTGGCGTCGTCGCACTGATTAAAGAAGGCGTAGAGTTGATAGTAGTCGTTGTGGCTGAGGGGGTCGTATTTGTGTGTGTGGCACTGGGCACAGCCGACTGTCAGGCCCAGCCAGACCGCCCCGGTGGTGTTCACGCGGTCGATGATCGCTTCGTGGCGGTACTGGTCGGGCTTGACGCCGCCCTCTTGATTGATGAGCGTGTTGCGGTGGAACCCGGTGGCGATCTGCTGGAGCTTCGTCGGCTCGGGGAGTTGGTCTCCGGCCAGTTGTTCGATGGTGAACTGATCGAACGGCAGGTCACGATTCACCGCGTCAATGACCCAGTCACGATAGGGCCACATGATGCGCGGACCGTCGATTGTATAACCGTTCGAGTCAGCATACCGCGCCTGATCAAGCCAGTGGCGTCCCCAGCGCTCGCCATAATGCGGGCTGAGCAGAAGACGGTCGACGAGCTTCTCGTAGGCGTCGGGAGCGGTGTCCGCTGCGAAGTCATCGGCCTCTTCGGGAGTCGGTTGGAGGCCGAGCAGGTCTTGATAGAGGCGGCGGATAAGTGTGGCGCGGTCGGCCTCGGGAGAGAGCGTCAGTTGGTGCTGGGCCAGGGTGACGGTGATCAAGGCATCGATCGGGTGAGTTGTCGTCGCGGCCTGCGGGACGGTCGGCTTCTCAATGCGGCCAAACGCCCAGTGCGGGGCGTAGGCCGCCCCCTCTTCAATCCAGCGCTTCAGCAATTGCTTCTGAGCCTCGCTCAGCCTCTTCCCACTGGTCGGCGGCGGCATCTGCTCATCGGGTTCAGAGGAGAGGATCCGCTTCCAAACCTCGCTCTCGACCGCGTGACCGGGAACGATGGCCGCGTGGTCATCGTGGAGTGCCACGGCGGCCTCGCGCTCATCCAGACGCAACTCGGCCTGGCGTGCTGCTGGGTCAAAGCCGTGGCAGGCAAAGCAGTTCTCAGAGAGGATCGGGCGAATCTGCCGAGCGAAGTCGACCGGTTCATCGGCGGGCCATGTCACGGCCCCCTGCATCCCGGCGAAGATCGCCAGGCCGTTGAGAAAGGCCAGTCGCAATGAGGCCACAGAAGGACTCCCCGTCTGAAGTGATCCGTGGGCACACGGAGGTCTCCACCTAGCATATCGGGTGGCGCGACGAGTGGCACGCCTACCGATTTCTTCGATGCACACACCTCACTTAACGCGCCACCGCCACAAGTTGAGGGGCCACAGGGATCACGACAAGCCCACTATAGCAATGTAAATTCTGTGCGAGTGTGGATTGGATCGCTTGCACGATGTGGGTTGCCGCCGTTCGATGCCGGGCCTCCTCATCCGTGATCACGCGCGAGTTCACGGGGAGGAGTGACACCACTCGATCATCCACCAGCACTTCAATGGAGTGCTTCAGGGGGAGTTTCTGAAGCGATGTCAACAAGTCTTCCAGTCCAGCAACGGGAGCCTGCTCCCATTCTCGCTCAGCGCAGGCCAGAATCAGATGCGGTCCGGCATTATGCGCCACTAGCAGTGAGCTCTGGTCTTCGGACAAATGGCCAATCCGCCAATCGGCATCTTCTTGCAGCACCAATTCCGCAGCGAGAACGGGAGCCGTGGTCGCGGTCGAAATGACCAAGCAGGGCATTCTCCGCTCGGCGAGTACCGCTGCGCATCGAGTTTCATAGATCCGTAGACCCGCTGTCGAGTCGTACTGATGGTGGGATTGGATTTCCAACGCAGCCTGAGCCAATGGACTCGAGGACGCCGACGCTCCCCAATAGCAACTGACCAGTCCCACGACAGTGGCTGCGACCGACGCCAAGCGACGAACCAGTGATTGCTGTTCCGCATACCGTTCGAGTGCCAAGGCGAAGGCCAAGGCCGATTCGAACCGATCTTGGGGGCGAGTCGACAGTGCTCGGCGGCAGATGCGTCTCAAACCCCAGGGCAGATGACGAATCAATGACCAATCGGGGTCGAGTGACTCTTGATTCGTATTTCGGATGGGCCGTTGGAAGAATGCCGAAAAGAGGACGGCTCCCAAACCATAGACATCCGAAGCCACGCAGATGCGTCCTGTGTCTCCCGCATATTGCTCGGGCGACATATACTCGGGAGTCCCCGGCGCGTGCAGCAATGAGCGATGCGCCCCCGCACCTTGCAAACGAGCCATCCCGAAATCGATGACCCGAGGATTCCCTTCATCATCCACAAGAATATTGGCGGGTTTGATGTCCAGATGCAGTGCCCCATGACGGTGAACTGCGTCGACGGCACGTGCGGCGTTCGCCAGTACGGCTGCGATCCGAGGGATTGTCGGCTTGTTTTTTCGAAGCCATGCCGAAAACGTCACCCCAGAAATATACTCCATGATGATGAAGTGGCGACCCTGGTCCACGCCCACATCAAACACTTGGCCCAAGTGAGGATGTCGGATTGTGCAGAGGACATGCGCCTCGGAAGTCAACTGAGAAAGTTCCGCGTCGGGAAAGGCATTTTTGCGAAACCATTTGATGACCACATCGGTTTTTAGTCGGGGATGCCATGCTCGGTAGACATCGGCTTGACCTCCGGAACCCAGATGAGACAGTACGGTGTATTCCCCAATCATCTCCGGGAACGAACCTGCGACCTGCGGATGTGGATTCTCCGTGGTGTCATTCCACTTGACACTGCGGACCGCATGAACATCTCCTTGAAGTGCTTTCACTTGCAACTGACAACGGGAGCACGACGCCAAGTGATCACGCAGTGTCGCTGGACAGGAGTCACCCATGACGACTGGCCACAACAGAAGATCAGCAGGGCAGGAGGATTCAGTCATGTTGCCCTGCCTTTTTCGTCTGAATACAGAGAGTGCGTACACGGTCCAGCACTCGACTGGCATTCACATAGACCGCATTGGCAGACAGCCCCAGATGTTGCCCCACATCGCGGGCAGGTTGTTGCTCCATGACATGCCGTTCGAAACAGGCCCAGGCGAGTGCTGAACTCCGTCCACGGGTCCGCTCCAAGGATCGATGCAGGATGTTGCGATGCTCGTCGAGTGCAGCGACATCGTCGGCCACTCTCGCAGCCCGTGGCTGGTTGTCTGTCATCTCCCGCACTGCACCACGTTTGCGAAACCAGTCCACCGCGGAGTTCTTGACGATCTTACGCAACAGGTGACGGAAGCCGCCTCGGTCGGGCTGATAATGGAAACTTGGCATGATGCGGCATAACACCACCCAGACGTTCTGCACGATATCTTTCTGGTCGTGTTCACTTCGCCTGTATGCACGGGCATAGTCATTCACGACGCATGAATAGATGGCTGCAAACTCCTTCCACCCAGCGGTGTCTTGTGAAGATTGGAGTCGGCGGAGTAAGGAAGGACGGGTCAATGACATGAGGCGAATCCAGAATGAGGAAGCAAGACTTTGGCCGCTGTCTCACGAAATCGAAGTTGAGCCGAAACTCACAGACAAGAGATACTGATCGCGACAACAGAGGCCGGATGGACTTCACCGCATTCACGAGAACCGCAAACCGGGAAATCGAGATGTGACCTCTGTATTACGTGAACGACCCGCATCTCCTTTCTGTAAATCCCGGTGGAAACCCGCGATTCTGAGTGACAACAACGCACAGGCCCTCATTGCCCATCTGTACATTCCGCACGTCAGAACTCTGCGCTGTAGCTGCTGGGTCGCAAGTGAATTCCCTTGCATCGTGCGATAAGTGGTAGGAAGCAGTCCTGCCAATCCAGTCAGGCGGACTCTGTCGCCATGCGTGTATTTATGGCGACTTGAACATACGATCATGCTTCGCCGGGTCTTTCACACTCACTGGAGCGATTCCAATGGCTCTTCCCATTCTCGCGACTGCTGAGATTGAATCGGAACTGCGCGGGCTTCCCGGCTGGGAGATTCGCGAGGGCTGGTTGCGTCGTGCTTACCGTACGCCCGGCTGGTCGCATACGATGCTGCTGGCCAATCAGATTGCCTTTCTGGCCGAGGCCGCGTGGCATCACCCCGATCTGGAATTGGGCTATGCCCGCTGCGT
>JANOKO010000572.1:0-5924 GCA_031419335.1 Planctomycetota bacterium | reverse complement strand
GCCCCGGTTCGGCTCGGTCGAGCCCCTCGAAACAGCATTGAGGCCCTATGTACCGAACTCGTGAACCTGGGTCTGTCCCGTGTTCAAGAGGATGGCCAAGCTCACGACCAAGTCATGGGCCTGGTGGAGAAAGAATTGATCCTGCAAGTCCTGCGGTCCTTTCAAGGCACCCAAACCAAAGCCGCCAGCAAGCTTGGGATTAACCGCAATACGCTGCATAAGAAGATTGATGATTACGGGTTGCACGGGGAGGCACGGTGAAAAAATCGGGCTGACCAACAGGTATGGTCATGGGCCGGTCCAATACAGCAGTCGAATCTCAATCTGGGGTCGCTTTGGCATCCGGTCTCTGACTCACCACTGCGGAATTGAAGCATCACACCAAGCGATCGTCGCCAGAGCCTCCTCTTCCGCCCCGAAGGGGCAGCCACAAATCAGCCTGGGGCAGAGCGACCGCAGGGAGCGCCGCCCCAGGTGACCTCTCAGCGCGTGATCCTGTACCGCCCCTTCAGGGCTTGAACTCGCCTCGTCACCTCGAACCCAGGGCGACGCGACGCGGCCTTCGCCGCTTCGCTCTGCCCTGGGCTGGTTTGTGGCTGCCCCTTCGGGGCGGAAGAGGAGCATTCATCGACAGGTGCGAAGTCGATCTCGCTCGGCCATTGGTGATCCGAGTTAGGCAGCACGCAGTGCTATGGGAGTTAGGCAGCACGTTGCCTCACAAGGCATCCACGATTTCGAGATTCTCAATCGAAATGTCTTGCAGTGGGCGTTTTTTGTGCGAAACTGTGAGCCAGTCCGCCTTGAGCGGTTTCTGATGTCCCCTGGAGTTAGGCGGCACGCTGCTCAATAAGACTGTTGGGCGAGAATGGTTCGCATTTGGTATCACCAAATCAGGAGGCAACGTATATGAAGACATTCTTGATGCTCATGTTCCTTACGACGCTCGGAAATCGGGCGGGGTGGCCCAGACATCGCTTTGGATGTCTGGGTGACGCAGGAACAAGAGGGATTGAAAGTCGAGCGTGTCCACCGTAACCTCTTGTTGCTCTGCAACCCAGACGCTCAAAGCAGCGTCTGGGCCACCCCGCCAGCTGCGCCAACGTCACATGCCCCAGCTCGCTAGCCAACAACCCGATCTGCACGAACAAGTTCTTCAGCGCCTCGGGATACCGCTTTCGAAACGTGCTGAGCGTCGTGTGATCGATCGACCGCCCCTCGGCCAACCACCGAAAATCGAGCCGCACCGACAGCGCCTCTTCCAACATGCGACTCGACCGAATCCGCGTCAGCAACCCATACAGGATGACGCTCGCCAACACCCGCGGATGAATCGGCGGCTGCCCCTTCGTGAGGTCATACCCGACTTCCCAAGGCGACCAATCGATCCGCGCCAGGATCTCATCCAGCATCCGCGCCGCATGACCCGCCGCCAGAACTTCATCGAGCCGCGTCGCAAACAACACCATCTGCCCCCGCCCCACCGGCGGCTTCGCCCAATACTCCACGCTCATCGCCTCCCACCGGCCAACACCGCCACCACCAGCCTCCTCAACCGTGCAGAATGGTACGAAATGGGGCGATTATTTCAACAGGCCGGTAAGCGCCCGGACATCGGCTACGCGAGTACGTCCCCTCCCTCTGAAAGCCTCTTCCGCCCCGAAGGGGTTCGACTCGATAGCCCAGGGCGGCAGCCCTGGGAACTCGTGGCCGCCTGAATCGTTCAAGGCCCAACGGGCCGTGACCCGCTTCTCCAGAGAGTGGCGGCCCGTTGGGCCTTGGGGGGATGTGATACCAACGTTTCCCAGGGCTTCCCCCTGGGCTGTCGAGTTCGGCCCCGTTGGGGCCAGTCGCACGGAGGTCGCTGACCAGCCTGGACTGTGCCTGAGCGATCACAAACTCCTCTATCCGGAAACGACCGTTTCACCAGGCCACCCACTGGCTGCACGGAAAGCACTGCAATCCTGTTCACCAACCACAACATCCTGTGTTGTAAAGCCGAACTTGAGCCGATTTTCCTACTAAATCAAGCGATTTCTTTACACCGGCAACATCTGCCAGTAATCTGTGCCCATCGAGAACTTGGTCCGCCACGTTGGACGCGGTGGACCGAGTGACAACGAGACCGTGGCGGTGCCACGGTGTTTTGAGACACACGACCCCGAAGGATCGGGATCGGGAGAACTCATGGATTGGTTTCCTTCTCCGGCTGTATGTGCCATCTCTGCACGAGTCCAGCTCTCGGACTCCGTGGCCGCATTTGCGACCCGTGTTGTGGCATACCCCCTGCCCTCATCAGTGAACGCGCGATTTGCGTATCTCACCTGCTGAGCGTGCATTGACGACTCGAATTTCGAGTTGCCCCGCTGCCTGTTCTCTCCCCGTTGTCTCGAACTGACCGGCCAGTCGCCCGGAATTCAATCCTCCCCACAAGGATGTGTTCATGAAGTCACCGAAACCCCTCATCGGCATCAACACCGACTTCCGTCCCCAAACCAAGAAGGACTCCTACCCCTTCTCCTGGGTGCATGGCGGCTACTTCGACAGTGTGACCGCTTCGGGAGGAATCCCCGTGGCCTTGCCACCACTGACCGATGAAGAGGATCTGCGGCAGGCTCTCGCCCTGTTGGATGGAGTCGTCATGGGGGGGTGCAAGCTCGACTTGGATCCGATTCGCCTGGGCTTCGACAAGCATCCGTCCACGCGCCCCATGCCGGTTCGTCGCGAAGATTTCGACCGGAGGTTGGCCAAGCTGTGCTATGAAATGAAGATCCCGACGCTGGCCATCGGAACGGGCATGCTGACCATGAATACCATCTGCGGCGGGACACTGTTCCAACACGTCCCCGAGGATGTTCTGAAGCCGCTCATTCACCGCGATCCCGTCGAGCCGTGCTTGCGGCATGTGATTGAGATCGTCCCCGGCACCAAGATGGATCAGATCTACGGCCCCGGCGAAATCCGAGTGAACAGCGACCACCACATGGCCGTCGATCAGGTGGCCCCCATCTTCCGCGTGTCCGCCACCGCGATGGACGGCGTCGTTGAAGCCTACGAGTCGATTGAAGACAACTGGTGGTGCCTGGGCGTGCAGTTCCACCCGCACGATGAATACGCTTCAGCTCTCGATCTGCAAGTGTTTGAGTCCTTGATCGAAGGCATCCGCCACCAGGAAGCCCCGGAGATCCTGTCATTCGAACGCCGACGGCAAACGGCATAGTGTTCATGTCGACTCTGATTCCCATTCCGCAGCCCAGAGGTGTCGACCTCTGGGCTGTTTTAATGAGTCGATACTTGACTTGGGGGCGGAACGAGACATTCAGGCGAGCGTTCGGCGTGGGCCGAATGTTGTTTTAAGGGCGCGCAGCAAAACAAGAGGACTGACGCCGCCCGAATGCCAGTCGACCCGATGCTAAACCGACGGGAGTTCATTGCGACCGAGGCGACTCAGTAATCGCTGGTCCAGTATGTCTCACCAATCTCGTAAAACCCACACGCATGACAATAGTAAAGAGTCGTGACTTCAAAGCATGAAACACCCGCTCCGACATTGTCGAGTTCACTCAACCAGTGGCCACATTCTGGGCACGGTGTCTTTTGGCACCCTGCTCCTGCCGGTGAGGTCGTAAACTGTTGCTTGAGTTCAGCGAGCTTCACCAACTCTTGACCAGATTTGAGTGGATCGAGCATGTCCTGTACTCCTCAATGATCAACACCCAGAGGCAGTCAACAGTACTTCCCATCTTTGCCACAAAACGGGCATCCGGAATCGGTGATGGGTTTCCATTTGGGAAGTTGACATCCTGCAGCTTCCTGCACCGAGTCACGAAATCCACAGCCAGAACCCATGCATTGAAACTCAAAGTTCCTGTACCAGAATTCTGACCACCCTCCGCTTTCGTAGTGAAAGCAGTCCCCTTCGTGGCCACATTTGGGACAATTCGGTGAGTGTGTGCAGTAGCATTTGCTGCAAACACCAGCCACCAGTTCATCGCAATTCTTAGTAGTTCTTGGGCTGAGGGGGTGCATTGCCAGACTCCATCGGAATCGCAAGTCGTCACGCCAAGACTTCCGGAATCAATTCCGCGTTCTCAGGCAGCAGCGGGAACTCTTGCCCGTTGGCACTGTGGATCGTGCCGTGGGGATTGATGCCTAATAAGTGGTACATCGTGGCCAGAAGCGATTTGGGGGAGACCGGACGGTCGGTGACGTCGCTAGCGATGTCGTCCGTGCCGCCGATGACTTGGCCTCGTTTGACGCCGCCGCCGACGAAGAGGGTGCTATAGGCTCTCGACCAGTGGTCGCGGCCACCTCCGCTGACGCTGGTTTGGATTCTCGGCGTGCGTCCGTGTTCGCTCATCAAGACGACCAGCGTGTCGTCCAGCATCCCGCGCTCTTCGAGGTCCAGGATCAACCCCGACAGCGCCCGATCCAGCCCCGGCAATAGTTGATCGACCATCCGGGGGAAGTGTTCGTAGTGCGTGTCCCAGGCATCGCCCGCCAAGCCGTACTCATCCCAGAAGACCGACACCAGCCGCGTCCCCGCCTCGACCATGCGGCGAGCTGCCAGGCACGATTGGCCGAAGAGCGTTCGCCCGTATCGGTCGCGAGTAGTGTCGTTCTCGGTCCGGATATCGAGGGCCTCGCCAACCTTGGGGCTGGCGACGACGTTGTAGGCCATCTCCTGGTACTGGCTGTAGCTGGACCCGCTCTTCGACTGGTCGAGGTCGCGGCGCGAGATGTCGAACTGCTCCATCAGTGATTTACGGCGGAGCGTGCGGTCGATCGCCAAATCGGGCAATGCGTCCATCGACGCCAGCCGGAAATGCGAGTCCGCCGAACAGCCGAGATACGGCTCCAGTCCGACGTACTCAAACCCGGGACGAGCCTTGCGAATCGTCTTGGTCCCCTGCCCCACGAACTCGGTCCAGACCGGGTTGGCCGCTGAGCCGAGAAAGGCCCCGTACGGCCCCGCGCGAAACGGCTGGTCTGATCGCTTGCTACTGAACGGGAACGGGAGGGCCACGTTTTGGAGGAACTCCGCCCCCTGCCCCCCGCGTGCGATGCGGTCGTAATGCTCGACGCACGAGCCAAAGTACGGATGGTGCCGCTCATCTCGCGGGTTTAGCTCCATACTGACATCAATGCTCGACACCCCGGTCATCGCGAACGCCACACCATGCAGCGGGTAGGGGTGCGACACCGACCGAATCACCGTAGTGCGGTCCATGACCTTGGCGAGATGCGGCAGATGTTCGCAGACATCCAGTCCCGGCAGCGACGATGCGATCGGATGCATCGAGCCGCGGATTTCGACCGGAGCCTGGGGCTTCATGTCGAAGGTTTCGAGCTGGCTCGGCGAGCCGTAGAGGAATAGGACGATGCAATTCTTGGCCTTGCCGAAGCCATGGGCAGACGGCGTTGCAGCCGCCTGGGCCTCAGCCTGGAGCAATCCCGCCAGCCCGAGTCCCCCAATGGAGGAACCTCCGACTTGAAGCAAATCTCGCCGCGTAAACCCATCACACAGCGTCTTGGGCGAACCGAGAACGCGCAACATGTCCATTCTCCAACACGAGTAGAGATCAATAGGAGTTTATTCGACAATCTGGCAAGCCGCAATCAGAAAAGCCCCGAGAAGCGGGAAAGTGCGTACATCCGAAAAGTAGGCGATTCAATCCACCAGGGTGACTCTGGGTTTGTCTGGGCTCTGGTCACTCGCTTCGAATTGTGTACCCCCATCAGCTCACAGACATGTGGAACCCCGGAACGAGTCGTCTCGAAACGGGTTGGTCAGGGCGTTCTGACTTTCGGGACGCACACACGGCGATGCAACCCCGTGGGCCCTCCCGTTGGATGAACACAGACAGCGGAACTCCGGTTTAGAAATCTGTGCCGATTTTTGTTGCATGTTGGAATTCTGTTGTAAC
>JANOKO010000571.1:0-1900 GCA_031419335.1 Planctomycetota bacterium | reverse complement strand
CTTGAACCTGGCTCTGAACGCCCTCGACGCCATGCCGCAAGGGGGCCGTCTGACTTTCACCACGAGTCATAGCGGCGACTTGGCGGAGCTGAGGGTGGCCGACACCGGGACGGGAATTTCCAAGGACATGCAGGAGCGGCTGTTCCAGCCGTTTGCCACGAACAAGGAGACCGGCCTGGGGCTGGGTCTGGTGATTACCCGCAGGATTCTGGAGGCTCACGGTGGGCGGGTGAGTGCGGAGAATCTCAACGGGCGCGGGGCGCTGTTCCGAGTGACGTTGCCAGCGGGAGAGGAAGAACGAGCATGACCCCACGACTCCTGGTGATCGATGACGAGCCCTCGATTCAGCATGCGTTCGCGCGGGCCTATCGCGATCTGGATGTGGCTCTGACACAGGCCGCTAGTGCTGCTGAGGCGGTCGAGAAATTCCAGGCCACGAAGCCGGATGTCGTCGTGCTGGATGTGCATTTGCCAGATGCGACCGGCCTCGAAACGTATCAACGACTGCGAGAGTTGGATGCTCGCGTACCAGTGATCCTGATCACCGGGCACGGGACGACCGATCTGGCGATCAAGGCCATCAGCGAGGGGGCGTTCGAGTACCTGCTCAAGCCGCTCGACCTGGCGGAATTGCGGGCAGTGATCGACCGCGCGATCCGCGCCAGTCGGCTAATGCGCGAGCCTGCGGCCTTGCCGGAGATTGATCCGCTGCCGGAATCGGGCGATGCACTCATCGGACGTTGTCCCGCGATGCAGGAGGTCTACAAGGCGATCGGGCGGGTCGCCAAGCAGGACGTGACCGTCCTCATCCGCGGCGCGAGCGGGACCGGCAAAGAACTGGTGGCCCGCGCCTTGTACCAGCACTCCAAGCGGGCCGACAAGCCGTTCATGGCCATCAACTGCGCCGCCATCTCGGACAATCTGCTGGAGAGCGAACTGTTCGGACACGAGAAGGGGGCTTTCACCGGGGCTGATCGCAAGCACATTGGCCGGTTCGAGCAGTGCCACGGCGGGACGATTTTCCTGGATGAGGTCGGGGAAATGAGCCCCCTCACCCAAGCCAAAATCCTGCGACTGATTCAGGAGCAAAAGTTCGAGCGGGTCGGCGGTTCGACGACTGTGCAGACCGATGTGCGACTGATCTCAGCCACAAATGCCGACCTGGAGGCGATGTCGGAGGACGGACGGTTTCGCAAGGATCTGTACTTCCGGCTCAACGTGTACTCGATCCTGCTCCCTCCGTTGCGAGAGAGGGGGAGCGATCTCCGTCTGTTGATTGAGTATTACCGGCGGCGGCTGGGAACCGAACTGGGCCAAGTCGATCCGCAGATCGATGAGAGCGCACTGGCAGTGCTGGAAGCCTACTCCTGGCCGGGGAATGTGCGCGAGTTGCAGAGCGTGCTCAAGCAGTCACTGCTCCAAGCCAATGGGTCAGTACTGCTGCCGGACTATCTGCCGGATGCCATTCGCAGTGGTGTCAGCCCGGTGAGGGCGCTGCCGACCGAGGCTGGCTCCACGCTCACCGACTGGGATGCCTTCGTTCACCAGCGGATCTCCAGCGGCAGCGAAAACCTGTACGCGGAGAGCCTGGAACTGATGGAGAAGGAACTGCTGCTGCGAGTCCTCCGACACACCGCTGGGAACCAGGTCCAAACCGCCCGCCTCCTCGGCATCACGCGCGGCAGCCTACGCAACAAGATCCGCAGCTTGAACATCGAAATCTCCCGCTCGATCTGGTCGGAAGACGATCAGGGTGACTCCTAAACGACCAGCATGCGAAGTCACGATTATCGACTACGGTCACTGACTCTTCGTTACAGTCACCGGAAGTCGAGGGAGATCCCGGTTTACCACTTCCGGTTTCCCATATTGAGCCCGATTGGCATTGGGAATGCTGAGT
>JANOKO010000570.1:0-2105 GCA_031419335.1 Planctomycetota bacterium | reverse complement strand
GCTGACATTTTTCCTGGCGGAGACTCGTGCATCGAATCTGTCAGGGTATCTGAAGAAGCTCGCCAACCGGACCGACCTGGGTGAGTACACTCCGCTGAAACGCCTCTCGGATTTCCAGGCGAGTTTTGGCAAGGACATCTCCCATCTGGAAGTCCAGTACATGCGGTTTATGAAAGAGCTGGAGACGGCGACACCGCCATTCACCATGACCGCGACCGATCCGTGACAGTCCGGCGTAGCAGCGTGTTGAAAAACGTGGCAGGGGCGTTTCGCCCATGCGTTTTCCCAAGGATTCACGGGCGGGACGCCCGTGCCACAGAACATTTTCAACAGACTGGCAGGGTGGGACAAGCTCGCTTCGAGCGCAGGCCCCAAGCAGAACATGATCGATTGACACTGAGGTCACTTTCGGCCACGCTGAATTGATCGTATCGACAGTCGATGAGATTGCGCCTCATCTGTCCAGATGAATAGAGTGCCATGCCCAGTCCTGTGTCTTCTGCTTTCGCAATGATGGTACCACATGGCAAGCTCTTGCCCTGTATTGAGTTTCTCGAAGGCGGACTCCGAACACTCAAGCGAACTCCCTATCACCGTGTACTCGGCAAGACATTCTTGCATCAGACCCTGGACATGGCCGCTTGGATCATCGAGTTTCATCAGAAGGCGACTTCGGCTCGACGCAAGATCGCCGCGATCTACCTGGAGATGAACGGATTCTCGATTAACACCAGCGGATGGCACTGCGATATGTTTGGCTACAAAAAAGCGGGAGAACTCTGGGATCTGGATTGGCTTGCGGATTGGGACACGGAGCCTTCAGGCCGATTCCCGCTCACCGGAATGGAGACCGTGCAGAAGGCATTTGAAGTCTTGTATCGAGATCCAGCACAGCCTCTTGGGGTCAAGATGGCGGGTGACGTTGCCGGGCATCTGGTCACCGCAAGATTTATGGAATTGGTGGCAGCTGCACATGCCGTCGCGTCAAAGCGCTATTCGAAACTTCGGGGCCTTCCCATACTTGCCACGGCTCATGATTGGGATGATGCCCACCAGAGTGAGTGATCGGTCAATCGACACATGGGGGTCGCCATGACGATGGGGTGCATTCGCCAGTTGGCGGTCCCCTTATCAGTAACCCGATGCGTCAGCGAGGGCCGAGCGCAGCGAGGAGTCACACCAAGCATCGTCCGCACCGACTGAGTGGCTGGGTCGTCTTCTGAGGTCCAAGCGCACGGAGTGCATCGAGAGACGTACGCCCTCGCTCACGCATCGGGTTACTGGATCCGCACCGTACTCGTCCAAATGGGAAATCCCTCTCACATCATCTCCAGTCAAGAGCCTTGTGCCCCGTCAAGGCTTGGAATTGGGGTTGAGCCAGGCCCGCCTGGGAGGGCGAAGCTCCTGCTGAGCCGCGAGCCACGAGACGCGCTGTCTGGTGGATGCGGCTCGGCAGGAGCCTCGCCCTCCCGAGGGAGGCGGACCCCAGAATCAAGGCTTGACGGGGCACTAGTACTGCCAATGGACGAATGCACCCGCAACGATGTGCGGATGCAGACCACTCGCGCATCGCATACGATCTGGCTCCCTCATGGAGTCACTCGCATGTCCGAATCTGAAGACCGCCCGCCCTTTGCTATGCGTGCTTATCCCGGCGTCACCTCGACGGGTCGCGCGGACAAACCCAAGGGGGACTGGGAGATCATGCTCTCGGGCGACCTGACTGACCGGCAAGCGGAGCTGGCCGACAAGCTAATGGAGGTGCCGCGTCGTTCGCGCGGGACGCTCTTCATCGACTCACAAGGGGGGAGCGTCTTCAGCGGCCTCGCTCTCGCATCGATCATTCGGCTGCGAGGGTTAGACCCCGTGGCCATTGTGGCGGGGGAGTGTTCGTCCGCTGCGATCGTGCCGTTTGCAGCGTGTCGACGCCGGTATGTGACCCCGTATTCGGCGCTCTTGTTTCATCCCATGCGGTGGCGGAGTGAGGACGATGTTCGGATGGAGGAAGCTGCCGAATGGGCGCGGTACTTCAAGATTCTGGAGGAGGACATTGATGGCCTGCTCTCGCGGATGTTCGGATGCGAAATGAGTCTGATTCAACAATG
>JANOKO010000569.1:0-5149 GCA_031419335.1 Planctomycetota bacterium | reverse complement strand
CCAAACTGCGTTGCATCGCAGGCGTCCGGGGGCTGACACCGCCCGGCTCGCTTGGAGTCCGCACACGCGATTTGCGTCGAAGCCCGCATCCCTTATCATCCGTCCTGACCAACCGCCCCCCAGGACTGCCCTCATGCCCGCTGCCCCCGCTCATGCTCAACTCGTTGTCCTCGGCGGCGGACCCGGCGGATACCCGGCGGCGTTTGAAGCTGCGGACCACGGGATGAACGTGGTCCTCGTCGACCAGGACGCCCAGCCGGGCGGCGTCTGCCTCAATCGCGGGTGCATCCCGTCGAAGGCGCTCCTGCATGTCGCCAAGCTGATTCAGGAGGCCCGCGAGTCGGCCCACTGGGGCGTGACCTTTGCCGAGCCGACGATCGACCTCGACAAGCTGCGGTCGTTCAAGAATGGTGTCGTCACCCAGTTGACCGGCGGGATTCGGCAACTGTGCAAGGCCCGCGGCGTGGACCTCGTGCAGGCTCGCGGGACGTTCCTCAACTCGGGGACGCTGCAACTCACCGCACCGGACGGGACGCAGAGCCAGTTGACGTTCGACAAATGCATCGTGGCGGTCGGATCGCGACCCGCGATGCCGCCGGTGTTCAACATCGGCGACCCGCGCGTGATGGACTCCACCGGGGCTCTCGAACTCAAGGACATTCCGGGGAAGCTGCTGGTCATCGGCGGCGGGTACATCGGTCTCGAAATGGGGTCGGTCTACGCAGCTCTGGGGTCCAAGGTCACAGTCGTCGAGGCTCTGCCGACCATTCTCGCCGCAGCCGACCGCGACCTCGTGAACCCGCTCCAGAAGCGGCTCAATGGACTGTTCGCAGCCATCCATGTGAATACGAAAGTGATGAGCCTCAAGGCCACGCCGGAAGGGATCGTTGCCGAACTCAGCGGCGAGGGTGTCACCTCTCCGCAAGTCTTCGACCGCGTGCTGGTCTCGGTCGGTCGCGCTCCGAATGGGAAGGGCGTCGGCCTGGAGAATACCAAGGCCGTCGTCACCGATCGCGGCTACATCGAGGTCGACCGCAACATGCGGACAGCGGACCCGAAGATCATGGCGATCGGCGATGTGGCCGGTGAGCCGATGTTGGCTCACAAGGCGACACGCGAGGCCAAGGTCGCCGTCGAAACCCTGCTGGGCCACCCCGCGCTGTTCGACAACGTGGCCATCCCGGCTGTGGTCTTCACCGACCCGGAGATCGCCTGGTGCGGGATCACCGAAGCGGAGGCCAAGGCCGCCGGACGCGAGGTGATCGTCACGAAGTTCCCGTGGGCCGCCAGTGGACGAGCCCAGACGATTGGCCGCACCGAGGGCCTGACAAAACTGATCATCGAGCCGAAGACCGAACGCATCCTCGGGGTCGGCATCGTCGGTCCCGGAGCTGGGGAGCTGATCGCCGAAGGCGTCCTCGCCGTCGAAACCGCAGCCGTGGCCCGCGATCTCGCCGAGAGTATTCATGCCCACCCGACGCTATCCGAGACCATCATGGAAGCCGCCGAAGCTTCGTTTGCCCAGGCGACCCACATGTTTCGCCCCAAGCGTAAATAAGGCGAGCGGAGCGGCGTCAGCCCTTCGAGAAAAACGAGTGAGTGAATCTCGGTAAACTGACGCTCCCACTGTAGGAAGTCACCCAGCGCCAGATTGCACCCCGATCTGCGAGCCCATCGGCCCCCCTCACCTATTTTCTCGAGTCCCTTACCAGCGAACGAATGTTTTGTCAGGCTTAGTGACGCTGACAAAGCCTTGACTTGGTATTGAATCGGACTGAGCGGATGACGGAACACGGGTGGCAGGTAGCCGAGGCGTTGCATGAGCAGCGCGATCGACTGCGTGCCACGTTGTCCAGCATCAATGATATCGAGTACACAGCCAGGCAATGGCGGGCCAATCCGTTCCAAGACGACTCCATGATGACTCGTTGCTGCATCGAGATCACAGACACTTGCTCGTTGCGAAAAAGGGGCGTCGTCATGCCGCTGGACAGCTAGCAGCGGACCGGCACTCTCGAAAACATCAAAAAAGGGTTCGCACAACGGGACGTTGTGCATCACGGGTATTGAGTCCATGCAAAAGGCAGCTGGGGTAGCGCCGCATTCGGTCGCTGTCCGGCCATGACATTGTCGACAAAAGGAGGGATCTGATGGAACGGATACCGCTGGTTGAGGATATTCAGAACTACGCCCAGAACATCGTGGATACGGTTCGCGAGCCGCTATTGATTCTGGACGCAACGTTGCGTGTGCGGTCCGCCAATCGGGCGTTCTACCAGACGTTTCATGTCTCGCCGCAGGAGACTGAGGGGCGACTCATCTACGAACTCGGAAATGGTCAGTGGGACATTCCCGATCTGCGAACCCTGCTGGAAGACATTGTCCCCAAGAGTTCCGTGTTCGACGACTTTGAACTGGAGCACACCTTTCCAGACATTGGGCGTCGCGTGATGCTGCTTAATGCCCGCAAGCTGCAGGCGGGTCAGCACGGTGAGCTGCTGGTCCTCGCCATGGAAGACGTGACCGCGCGGAAGCAGGCGGAAGAAGCATTGCTGAAGGCTGGGGCCTTGCAACGGGCGATCTTCAACAGCGCCAACTTTTCCAGCATTGCCACCGACGAGAAGGGGGTCATCCAGATCTTCAACGTCGGAGCCGAGCGGATGCTGGGTTACGCCGCCGCCGATGTGATGAACACGATTACGCCCGCAGACATCTCCGATCCGCAAGAAGTGATCGCACGGGCCAAGGCTCTGAGCGTGGAACTCGGAACCCCGATCACACCGGGCTTCGAAGCCCTGGTCTTCAAGGCCGCACGCGGCATCGAAGACATCTACGAACTGACGTACATTCGCAAAGACGGCAGTCGCTTTCCAGCTGTGGTTTCCGTCACCGCCTTGCGAGATGCCCAAGACACGATCATCGGCTATCTATTGATCGGCACCGATAACACCGCACGGAAGCAGGTGGAAGCGGAGCGAATGCTGCTCGATCAACGCGTCCGCGATCAGCAGTTCTACACTCGCTCGCTGATTGAATCGAACATTGACGCCTTGATGACGACCGACCCTCGGGGCATCATCTCGGACGTGAACAAGCAGATGGAGGCGCTCACCGGCTGCACTCGGGACGAGTTGATCGGAGCCCCCTTCAAAGATTACTTCACCGACCCAGACCGAGCCGAAGCAGGGATCAAGCTCGTGCTGGCCGAAGGCAAAGTGACTGACTACGAACTCACGGCACGGGCTCGAGACGGCTTGGAAACCGTCGTCTCCTACAACGCCACGACCTTTCACGACCGTGACCGCAAGCTGCAAGGAGTGTTCGCCGCCGCCCGCGATGTTACTGAGCGCAAACGCTTCGAAACACAAATGCGGGAGCAGGCGGCCAAGCTGTCCGACCTGCATCATCGTAAAGATGAGTTCCTGGCGATGCTCAGTCATGAGCTGCGCAGCCCACTGGCTCCGATCTCCAACGCGGTCCAACTGCTGGGGCTGCACAAGGAAACTGAAACCCTGATCCAACAACAGGCTCGGGGAATCATCGAACGCCAAATGGGACAGCTGCAACACCTCGTGGATGATCTGTTGGAAGTGTCCCGTATCACCACCGGACGGGTGCAGCTTCGCCGAGTCAACGTCGCTGTATGCGGTATCGTGGAAGTGGCCGTCGAGACCGCCCGCCCGCTGATCGAGCAACGGCGGCATGAACTGACGGTGTCACTGCCCTCGGAGCTGGTCTGGTTGAACGCGGATGCAGCCCGGTTGGAACAGGTCGTCGTGAATCTGTTGACGAATGCAGCCAAGTACACAGACGAAGGTGGCCACATCTGGCTGTCTGTCCAACCCGAGGGCCAGGACTGCGTGATCCGAGTGCGGGATACGGGCGTGGGGATCACATCTGAACTGCTGCCGTGCATCTTCGATCTGTTTACACAAGCGGAGCGCTCTCTGGACCGGTCGCAGGGCGGGTTGGGTATCGGACTGGCGCTGGTGCAGCGGCTGACGGAACTGCACGGAGGCACGGTCGAGGTGTCCAGCATTCTGGGGCAGGGCAGCGAGTTCATCGTGCGGCTACCAGTGCTGGTGACGGAAACGCCTCTGTCCTCGTCGCAGCTCACGAACACGGGACGTCCCCCAACTCGCTGCCTGCGGATGCTGGTCGTCGATGATAATCTTGATACGGTGCTGAGCTTCTCCATGCTGCTCATGGCTCTGGGGCATGAGGTACGGACCGCTCACGATGGCCTGGCCGCTGTCGAGGCAGCGCTCGAGTACCAACCGGATGTCGTGTTATTGGACATCGGCTTGCCTGGTTTGAATGGCTATGAGGTCGCGAAACGAATCCGGCAGGTTCCCGCACTCCGGAACGTCATGCTGATCGCACTCACCGGTTATGGGCAAGACGCCGATCGCCAGATGGCCCTGCAAGCGGGCTTCAATCATCACCTAGTCAAGCCCGCTCGTCTCGAACAGATCCAACAAATCCTGGCAACGGTCTCCGATCCTGTGAAGTGATGGGGCCAGCCCTCTGAGATCGGAACGGAAGGCGGAGTGGCTGGGTCGTGGAACAACAAGAGGCTACGAAGGACACGTTCGCCGTTCAATCCCTGTTGTGCCTGCGTCACCCAGACATCCCAAGCGATGACTGGGACACCCCGCGCAGAGTGGTCGCCAGGGGCTCCCGACGATTCGTGGCTACATCAGAACGAGAACTGATTCGGTGGGGTCTGCATCGAACGCGTGGATGTCCTGCGCGTGCGTCGTGATGAGCTGCACGAGTTGCTGTCGAGTGCAGTTGCCAATGCGGAGCCAGACGATTATGGGTGGGTGTCCGTACATCAAACTACGCTGCTGAAAATCGGAATCCTTCGAGACGATGGTGAAGCCGTTGGCTCGCAGACTCCCACACGTCTTCATCGGTCTGTCCGAGCAAGCCGCATTCGCGGACATGTGAACTGCCGGGAAAGTGCGTCGCCAACAAGCTGGGTAGCTTTGGCGACAGGTATTCATCAAAGAGCAGCTTCATGGGAGACGACGTTCAGGCGGCGGTCACGGTCTGCGGCGAATGCAAAGCACGCCTGAATATCGTTGGCTGTGAGGGGGCATCAGGGGTCAGGCACTTCGGAATTCGGAATTGGCCGAATACACAG
>JANOKO010000568.1:0-1302 GCA_031419335.1 Planctomycetota bacterium | reverse complement strand
TCCAATTCCCACTGTGGTCTCGACCGAGACCGCCAATCAATGGACGCATGGGGCAGGCTTCATTGCCGGGGTATTCGCTGCCACGGCCCTGATGGCCAAGGTTATCTGGACCGGCGATCTGCCGACGGTCATCGGCTGTGCAATTTACGCTACGTCTCTGGTCGCATTGTACGCAGCCTCCACGCTCTCTCACAGCTTTGAATGCCCTGATCGGCGTCGATTCTACCGCATGCTCGATCAGGTCTGCATCTTTCTGTTCGTCGTCGGCAACTTTACGCCATTCGTGCTGGTTCACATGCGCAATAGCCTCGGCTGGGCCATGTTGTCGATCATGTGGACGGGAGCCCTGACCGGCTGCTACTTCCGCATTCGGGCACGCGAGAAGACGATCTCGCCCTGGTTCTTTGTGCCGCTGGCCTGGTTGCCGGTGATGACGATGGGTTACGTTCTCATGGCCAGCAGTTGGTTTGGCTTGTCGATTGTGCTGGCGGGTGGACTGTCATACACATGCGGTCTCTGGTTTCTGATGAACGATCACAAGCATCCGTACTATCATGCGGTATGGCACCTGTCGACGATCACTGGAGCATCACTGCACTTTCTTTTCACTTTCTGGTACGTCGCTTCGCCGGTTTAGCTGCGACGCGAAGTCTTCGAAGCAGAGCCCTCTCCCGGTCATTACGCGACAAAATGCCCGCTCTTGCCGCCGGTTTTTTCGAGCAGGCGAATCCCCGTGATCTGCATCGCCCGATCCACGGATTTGCACATGTCGTAAACGGTCAGTGCCGCAATGCTGACGGCCATGAGAGCCTCCATCTCGACCCCGGTTCGGCCCTGCACGGTAACGGTCGCCTCAATCCGCAACTGCTGGTCGTCCAGGAACTCATAGTCGACAGAGGCCCCATCCAGGCCGAGTGAATGACAGAGCGGGATCAATTCTGCGGTGCGTTTGGTGGCCATGATACCCGCCAGGCGAGCCACCTCCAGCACGTCTCCCTTGGCGAGTTTGCGGTCGCGGATGAGGGCCAGTGTTACGGCCTGCATGACGATCACACCCTCGGCTTTGGCTCGCCGGGAGGTGACAGCCTTTTCACCGACATCGACCATGCGGCTGGCCCCAGAGTCGTCGAAGTGAGTGAGTTCGGGCATGGGCGGCTTTCATGGAGAGTGTGGGAGTGCAATTTTACCGAGCCAGACTTCCGAAGTCTTCCGAGACTTCGGAAGGAGTGTGGTCGCCATCCTACGCAGGTTTTCGCTCCTCAGCCCCAACGGGGCCTGACTCGACAGCCCAGGGCGCAGCCC
>JANOKO010000567.1:0-2084 GCA_031419335.1 Planctomycetota bacterium | reverse complement strand
GCACAGAGCCTCCCTCGCCACGCCCCCAGTGATGTGTTGCTGGTGCGGTGCAGTACTCAACACGACGTTTTACGGTTCATCGCCGAAGAACCAGGACGCTGACGCAACGCCGTTCGCCGAAACGCTTCACGCATCGTGGAGTAAAAACCGGCCTTGCAGCCGCTGGCCAACAGTGGAGACACTGCGCGGCATGCGACCTCCAGCCAACACACCGAGAGACTACGGCGATCCGATGACGCCGATGATCGATGTCGTGTTCAATTTGCTGATTTTCTTTGTGGTCACTGCCACGGGAGCGGCTCCGGAGAAGCTGCTGCCGGCGGATCTCCCGGCGAACGGCGCGATCACGCCACAAGTCGCCCCCATCGACCGTGAGTCATGGGTGACGGATGTGTGGCTCAAGCTGAGTTTGTCGGGTGAGTCCAGCGCCTTGCAAGTCGACATGAACGGTACAGTGTACCAGGACTTAGACCAATTAAAGGCGAACTTGCGCGCCTTGGCCGAAGTCAGTCCTGAGAACCCGGTGGTCCTCGATATTGCCCCAGCGGTGCACATGGAACAGTTGGTTGACGTTTGGGATACTTGTATCGCAGCCGGATTCCAATCTGTGAGCTTTGCAGTCGATCCAGCAACAGTGCCACTCGCACCGGGAGCGGGCCTGGAGTAGGGTATGGACGAGGTCGACAGATCGCCTGATGGTCTGCCATGACACAGTGTGAACTGATCGGTCCATGCGGGACGCTGAAATGAACAGTTTCCGAATCTGGTGTTTTGCAGTTCTGTCCTTGCTGGCTGCAACACAGCTCGTCCGAGCGGAGTCCTACAGCGTGGGGCCAGGGCACGCCTTGAGCCATCCGGGACATGTGCCGTGGAACACTCTCAACCCGGGCGATGTCGTCGAGATTCACTGGCGGCCAGAACCCTACCGCTCCAAGTGGGTCATCTCCCGGCAGGGGACATCCGAGAAGCCGATCATTGTGCGCGGCATCCGGAATGAACAGGGCGAAGCCCCCGTCCTGGATGCCAGCCGCGCTGCAACTCCGACGGGGCTGGACTTCTGGTCGGGAGCGCGAGGCGTTATCAAAGTTGGCGGTTCGAGTGACTCGGGCGACCTCCCCCCGTCCCACATTGTACTGGAAGATCTCAACATCCAGGGTGCGAAGCCAGAGACATTCTTCCTCGGCCCGGAGGGGCTGACGGAGTATGCTCAGAATGCCTCGGCGATCTACCTCGAAAGCGGCAATCATATCACCATCCGCAACTGCCGGTTGCACGATTGTGGCAACGGCCTGTTCGTCGCTCCGGATGCGGAAGAGGTTCTCGTCGAGGGGTGTGACATCTTCGACAACGGGATCGAGGGCAGCGTCTACGAGCATAACGTCTACAGCGAAGCGAAGGGCTTGGTGTTCCAGTTCAACCGACTGGGACCACTGCGAACCGGATGCGGGGGCAACAACCTCAAGGACCGGTCCGCCGGGCTGATCGTCCGTTATAACCGCATCGAGAAGGGAAACCGACAACTCGATATCGTCGATTCGCAAGAGGGAGAGGATATCCGCAACGACCCGCGTTACCATCTGGCACAGGTCTATGGCAACCTGTTGATTGAGCATCAGGGGAACGACAACAACCAGATCGTCCACTTCGGCGGCGACAGCGGCGATGACCAGGCGAACCGCCGTTCGCTTCAGTTCTACCATAACACCATCATCTCGACCCGCACCGAAAAGACGGTCCTGCTGAAGCTGTCGACCAATATGCAGTCGGCGGATGTCTGGAATAATGTGATCTATACGAATGCACCAGGATCCACCTTTGCGATTCTCGATGCCGAGGGACAAGTCCGGCTGCGAAATAACTTCATCAAACCCGGATGGCGGAAGAGCCACGGCGAGCTGAAGGGGGACATCAACACCAGTGGGCTGATCGAATCCGAGAACCCGGGTTTCCTCGATCTCGCGAAGGGGCAATACCAGCCGGGACCGAAATCAGTTCTGCGCGAAGCGGGAGCCGCCGCCCCCCCGAAATATTTAGCAGTCGAGTTCGAGCCACCCCAATTCGATCGCCCAGGAGTCAAACGGTTG
>JANOKO010000566.1:0-1614 GCA_031419335.1 Planctomycetota bacterium | reverse complement strand
CGTACTCGACCAGTCCCCGTTCTACGGCGAATCCGGCGGTCAGGTCGGCGACACCGGCACCCTCAACGGCAACGGGCAGTTCGAGGTCACCGATTGCCAGAAGCACACCGGCCTATTAGTCCATGCGGGCATGCTGAAGTCAGGCTCCCTCAAGGTCGGCGACACAGTCAAGGCCACTGTAGATCCGGTCCGCCGCGCGGGCATCCGCCGAGCCCACTCGGCCACGCACATCCTGCACCACGCCCTGCATCAGGTCATCGGCCACCACGCCACCCAACGCGGGTCGAAGGTCGACAACGATCAACTGCGGTTCGACTTCTCGCACGGGGCGGCGATGACGCCGGATGAGCTGTTGCAAGTCGAGAAGATCATCAACGAGAAGATTGTCGAAGGGGCTGCGGTCTCGATCAACTTCATGAAGATCGAAGAGGCCAAGGCCTCCGGAGCAATGGCCCTGTTTGGCGAGAAGTACCCGGACATCGTCCGCATGGTCTCGATGGGCGACTTCAGCAAAGAACTCTGCGGCGGCACCCACCTGACCAGCACCGGACAAGTCGGCCTGTGCCGGGTCATCAGCGAAGAACCCATCGCCGCAGGCATCCGCCGCATTACCGCCCTCACCGGCGAGAAGGCCATCGAGAGCGTTCGCGAGCAGGACTCCCTCCTCAAGCAACTCGGCACAGCCCTCAAGTCGCCCCAGCGCGACATCCCCAATCGCGTCACCGCGATGCAGGACGAGATCCGCGCCCTCAAGCAAGAGATTGCCCTCTACAGCAAGGCCGCCGTGGCCCAGAACGCCGCCAAGTTCCTCGCCAACGCCGAGACCATCGGCAGCTCGAAGCTGATTTGTCAGAAGCTGGAGAAGGTCGACCGCGATCAATTGCGGCTCTACGCCAACGAGTTGATCGCGAACGGCGGCTCGGTGGCCGTGCTGCTGGGAGCCGTGATTGAAGACAAGGTCGCCTTCATCGCCGCTGTGAGCAAAGACCAACTCAAGAAGGTCAAAGCCGGCGACTGCGTCAAAGCCGCAGCTGCCATCGCGGGCGGCGGCGGCGGCGGCAAGCCCGACATGGCCGAAGCCGGTGGCCGCCTGCCGGAGAAGCTCGATGAGGCCCTGGCTGCGGGCCGGGCTTACCTTGTCGAGACGCTGGGAGTATGATGGATTTGGCGACATTCTGCATGGATACCGTTTCCGGTTTCCATCAGATCAGTCAGTGATTCGAAAGTGGAGATGCCGATGCCAGCACTCAAGAAAGATGAAGCCGTAGAGAAGCTCGCGGCCGCCGTTGAAAAACTTGATGAGTCTGCACTCGAAGAGGTTCGAGAGGAACTCTTTCCCGAAAAGATGTCAACACTCCCGACAGTCGACTTGGTGAATCACATTCGGACGAATCTCTATCCGGAGGAGATTGTCGATTTGTGGAACGTCGTGTTTCCGGACGATCATCATGTCTGGTACGAGGATGAGGAGTGTACTATCCATTACAACGAGGAAGCGGTGGGTTACGTGAATGTGGATTCGCATTTTCAAGATTAAGTTTCACGGAGTTCATCGTGCCTTTGACCGCTCTTCTCCACTTCGACGACGACATCCAGAGAGCTCAGGCGATCGTC
>JANOKO010000565.1:0-3791 GCA_031419335.1 Planctomycetota bacterium | reverse complement strand
TCTGCATACGGGATGTCTTGATGGCTGGGATTCCACGAGCTATTCTGACAGTCGACCGGCGACGAGGCATTGAAATTCGGCAGTTCAAGTGGATTGAGTGGAACCGGTAAAAGATTGACGCACACAACCTCTCCCTGGATGAGGTTGAGCAGGCGTTCGATTGCGTCTTCCAACAGCGAGAACGAAAGGATGGTTCCTTTCAAATGTTTGCCGCGACACCGTCGGGCCGTCAGATCTGGGTGATCTGGCGGTATGATCGAGAGGACGATGAGATCCCCGATGTCTTCGGGGATCTGAGCGACCCTTCCATTTTTGTCATCACCGCGTACTGAGCGGGGAAACACCATGCCCAGCATTGAACCTGACACACGCATCGCTGATCGACGCGCGAGTGATGAACGCATCGCCGCAGAGCCAGAATTGGCACCTCTGGAGCTGCCATTGGATGCGGTTCCCTCGGCCATGGAAAGTCATCTCAGGCGTCGCCGTCATCCACTGGCTGTGGTGGGGGTTGTCGAAAACGGCCTGATCCGTTGCCTCGATCCCGCCGTGGCCCTGGCGGAACACTCACGAGTCATCATTGTGACAACTGAACGCGATTGAAGACTCGCGACTGGTCGAGTTCACCGCCCTTGGCCCGGAAACGGGGCGCGGCCTTTTCGCCGAATGTACCGCCTGTACCACCCAGGCCGAGAAATCTGCTCGTAGCGATCACCACTGACGATACCCTCTGTGGATGATCCCCAGTGTCAGGAGGACCGTACGATGCCCACATTGGATCCGCAGTGGCAAGCCATTGTTGAACGTAGCTTACAAGAGTTTCTCGTCTGGGTCGGGTTCGGGACAATCGTCGGGCTGACGGCCAAGGCGATCATGCCGGGCAAAGACCCCGGCGGAGCGGTAGCCACGTTGCTCATGGGGATTGTGGGCACTGTGATCGGGTGTGGCACACTGACTTTTTTTGTCCGTGATGCCAAGATCACTCCGATCAGTTTATGGGGCTTTGTGGCGGCGACCAGCGGAGCATTTTTGCTTCTGTCGTTCTACCGCATCCTGGGGTCAGGCCGTCGTCAGCAAGTCGATGTCTGGCTGGAAGGCCCCAGTTCTCGCCGCAAATCGGCGGTTCGGGAAGTCATCCGAATGTAGTGTCGCGCCCGATCAACCGATCCGTGAATCAACCAGGATTCGTGTTTTTCGTTATAACCGGAACAGCGATTCACGGTGTTGCCTGCTGGCAGCACAAGAAATTGGCCGGATTGCCATGAATGATGACCTACCGTCATGAGAGAGGCTTTCTGCTCCCGTGTGCGAGCCTCGTCCGTGTCGAGGTGAATGATGGTCAAGTTCCCGTTCAAACGCAAAAAGCTGTTCGTCAATCGCGGCATTCAAGGGGCCATGTCCCTGCGATTTGGATTCTACTGGGTGCTCTATCACCTGTGTCTGTGGCATGGCGCGTTTATGTATTTCTGTCTTCGGGCGAGGATCTCCCAGCTCACCGGCAGCAAGACTCCCATGATGTCGGTCAGCGAGCTGTACGCTCACTTTCTCAAGGAGTACATCCCGATTACGTTCGCAGCGACATTGCTTCTGCCTATTGTGATTTATGAGCTGGTTCGACAGACCCACCGTATTGCCGGTCCACTCGTGCGATTCTCGAATGCCATGCAAGACCTGCTGGCGGGCAAGGCGGTCGGCCCGATCAAGCTCCGAGATGGGGACATGCTGGGGGAGTTTGAGACACTCTTCAACCAGTTCATTGCCTTTCACCAGTCGCACGTGCAGACTGCTGCAGGCAGGGAACTTTCGGCTCAGACAGCAGACGATGAATCTCAGTTCGTCGCCTCAAACGCGGACAGGTAATGCTCGATGAGCGGCTCAGCGCCGGATCTCCAAACGATCGCAATCACATCGAACCGGCAGCGATGATTATCCAGCCGATTGTGATGTAACCAAACCGCAGCCGCCCGGCTGATCTGTCGTTGCTTCGTGGCGGTGACCGCGTCTTCGGGTCGACCCGCATCGGTATTCGAGCGAGTCTTGACCTCGACAAACACAATCGTGTCGCCGTCCCTCGCAATGAGGTCAATCTCGCCCCACCGGCTGCGGCAGTTGCGGGCCAGGATGCGGTAGCCCTTACCCTTCAACAGCTTGGCCGCTACGCGCTCGCCCCGGTTGCCGAACAGAGAATTCAGCCAGCCACGGGGAAGCATGGGGGGGGGATCGTTGAGGGTTGAGGGTGGGGAGTCTTTCGCTCAATGCGCCACGGTAAAGCGTCGGCCTGACTCCCGAAGTCTCCTAAGACTTCGGAAGTCTTTGCCCACTCTGGCTGATCGCTGAAAGCTGATGGCTGACCGCTTTCTACAGCGACAGCAGCCCCTTGCCCTTCAAGTAGGCAATCACGTCGTCGGCCAAATCATCGATGCTCTTGGTGTTTGCGTCGAGAACCAGTTCCGGGCTTTCGGGAGCTTCGTACGGGGCGTTGGGGTCGATCCCGGTGAAGTTCTTCAGCTCACCCGCGCGGGCCTTCTTGTACAGCCCCTTCGGATCGCGCTTCTCGCAAGTCTCCAGCGAGGCGTTGACGAAGATCTCGTGGAACTCGCCGTTCTTGAACAGCGCCCGCACCGCATCGCGGTCGGCCTTGTACGGCGAGATGAACGCCGTCAGCGCGATCACACCCGCATCCGAGAACAGCTTGGACACTTCGCCGATCCGGCGGATGTTTTCCGTGCGGTCTTCCGCACTGAAGCCGATGTTCTTGTTCAAGCCCATGCGGATGTTGTCGCCATCCAGAATGTAGGTGTGAATCCCCATGGCGTTAAGCTTGTGATCGACCGTATTGGCGACGGTACTCTTGCCGGAAGCACTGAGTCCGGTGAACCACAGAACAGCCACCTTGTGGCCATTCAGCTTCTGGCGATCCGCGCTCGACACGCGGTGATCGTGCCAAGTGACATTGGTGGCCTTTTGTTCTGCCATCTCGGGAAAACTCCTGATCTCGTCGGGGGGACTGGTCCGCAACCGCCACGTTGCGGTGCATGCATGCGCTCCTCCAAAGCGTCAGTCCCGCTTTCGTCGGTGTGTGGGAGGAAGTGAAGCGGGGATGCTAGAGCATGCTGGACTGTGGGGGAAGACGGGAGCGGCTCCATCCTCGGAAATGACGATCCACGACCGGCGTCAGTCGGATGGTGACTTCCCGATCCGTCTCCCCATTTCGAGCGTACTTCAGTACGAATAGCGAGCCGAGGAGTGACATTCTTGACGCTGCTCTCCAAGAATCCTCCTCCGACTCAGGCAGCACGCTCGCCTGGACGCTGATCAATTCGACTCCCGCACCATCTCCCCGTCTGTTGTCGCAGGTTTCATGTCCTTCTCAGGCTGGGGCAGTTCCGCAGCAGGACTTGCAGCGGGCATGTCAGGCTCGGCGGGGTCTTCAGGATCAGTGGGCTCGATGTGTGGTGTATTACCCACTGCGGGGGGAATGTTGGCCCAGATCTGGAACGAGGCGGGCAACTGCATGATCCGCCCCTCGTAGTTTTTCTCCATGACCGTGATTTCCGTAGCAAGGGTCGGGACCACAAAGAAGAGCTTGCCGTCCTTGTCCTCGAAGACACACGGGTACTCGCATGGAGAATGTTTCAGACTATCGGGACGGCGTGGCACTGAATGCACTCGTCCGTGGCCTGGGTCGACAAACCCAGGCGATCGTCAAGAACACCAAGTACCCGTGTGTCTTCGAGGACAAGGACGGCAAGCTCTTCTTTGTGGTCCCGACCCTTGCTACGGAAATCACG
>JANOKO010000564.1:0-2635 GCA_031419335.1 Planctomycetota bacterium | reverse complement strand
GTGCCCGCACCGTGTGGCTGACCCCGCTCGGACTGGTCGATCCCGCCAACCCGCCGATCTACACCGGCCCGCCGGTGAATAATTCCGCCAGCCCCCCCGCAGCCCCGTATGGCCTGACCACGACGTATGCCTAGGGCTGTCACCCGCTGGCGGAGTCGAGTGACGGCCCGTTGGGCCTTGAGGAAAGTTTGGCTTCCGATTTCCCAGGGCTGCGCCCTGGGCTGTCGAGTCAGGCCCCGTTGGGGCTGAGGAGCGAAAACCTGCGTAGGATGGCGACCACACTCCCTCGGAAGTCTGGTGGACGCACACTCCTCACAGAGCGACATCTCAGAATTCCCTCAGTCCCAAACTCCAGTTTGGGACTGCATCTCCCCGAAGCTCCGCTTCGCCGCCGGAGGAGCGGGGTAGCCTCGGTTGAGTTGCTTTGGACTCTACAGAAGTGGCGAAGCCTGAAAAAGATTGTACACAAGCCGCTGGTGGTGAAACCTCCTGTGCCATTGCACACAGGTAGCCGAAACGGCAGTTCCAGCGCTGCCGCGAGGAGTTCCTGGATACCTGCCAAGGTGCGTGCCTCTTACGGCAGCCCGCGCTGGCCCAGATAGTGAGTGACTCCCTGTTGCGGTTTGACGGAGATCGATACCGCATGGGCGACTTTGTTGTCATGCCAAACCATGTCCATCTGCTGGTCGCCTTCGGCTCGGAGAGCGGCCTGAAAGACCAGTGCGCCTCCTGACTGCGATACACAGCTCGTCAAATCAATCGGACCACCGGGCAATCCGGCAAGTTCTGGCAGCAGGAACCCTTCGACCACCTGGTGCGAAGCCCGGAGCAGTACGACTACCTGCGAAAATACATCGCCGACAACCCCCGCAAAGCCAACCTCCGCCCCGGCGAGTATCTCTGTCGAAAACGCGCCCGCTGACTGTCGCCTTTTTCTCCGAAAAAGGACGCCCGCATCCCCATCTCATGAGGCCCAATTCACCCTCCGTCGTCTTTCACTCCGTCCAAACACGCCGCCCTTTTTCGGAGAAAAAGGCGACAGACCTTGCGTCCAGCACGCATGTGGATGGCACGGTTGAGGCATTGCAAAGGCCGTGGCAACGTACCACACCACGCCCAAAGCGTCAGGGCGTGCCAACTGAGTGACTACTAAATCGGCTGACATCCCAGATAACACCAGTCGTGTCTTGAGAAACGCTAATCAACTTCTTGCTGTCTTTGGTGAATCCGATCCAGGGGACAATATCCATGTGCCCATCAAAAACAGCAACCTTCTTCTTCATTGATCTTGACCAAAGCTTGATGCTTGTAGCTCTAAAATCGTCTCGACTCGCAATGGCTACCAGAGATCCATCCGGTGAAAGTGCCAGACAGTGCACCACATCTAAGTCGCATCGTAGCCGGGACCGCTCCTTGCCGGTCTCGGCATCTAGGAAGCAAACATCAATCGCATATTCATGATGATTAGAGTCTGTGATTGTGGCCAGTTGACCGTTCTCGGAATCAAACGCCATTGGAAAAAGTAGAACTTGGTGATTAAAGAGCCTTGACCTCCATAGCTCCGATGTGTCCATGGTACTAAAGACTCCAACCTCACCAGAGTCAGGATCGCTACATGCAAGCTTCTTGCCGTCATTCGCAACGACCACTTGAATCCGTTTCTGAGTTTCATCAGCCTTAGTAAAGCGAGTCTCACGCTCAACTGACTCGGATTGATAGTGGCAAGTTCTAACAAACCCATCGGCATTTGCCAGAAAAAGCTGGTTATTCATCGGGCAGTATGCCAAACCAACAGTCGGAGACCGGCCATTCAGCGTAGACACTACTCGGTCGTTCCTCGAGTCCATCACATCAATGCCCGAATTGTAGCCACCCACGACGATTCGGTTTTCACCCAGTACGGCGAAGCGACTGGTGTGACCATTGGGACGGTGCAATGCTCAGATTGATTGACCAGTTGTCAGATCCCACTCGAGCAATCGAGATCCCTCGGACTCACCGGTCCAAATGTGATCGTCAACAATCTCACCAGCAAGAATCTGGTGATGGTGTTCTCCTTGCTCCGACAAAAGCTCCCAGCTGCCCGTTTTTAAGAAAGAGGTTCGCCTTGTCGAGATGGCGAGTTCGGAGTCGTCCGGAGAAAATGCAACTCCTCCCTCTAACTGTGGTAGTTTCCAGACTTGCCTGTGATTTTGTATATCCCAGACGATATTATCCCCGACCGAGCCAGCCAAACCGGTTGTAGCCAGCCAGGCCCCATCGCTAGAGACGGACATCCCAACGACAATCTTCTTCCCTAACGTAACAATTCTACGAGATGTCTCCATTTCGTATATCTCGACACCATGTTCGGTCGCAACGGCGACAAGCTTCCCATCTGGTAAGACTTTCAGACCGTTGACCCATTCCAGATTGAGTGGAACTTTAGCCGTAACCTTCCCGTCACTGACATCATACCTCACGACACCTTCATCGTTGAGGGTGACAAGCCCCGGTAATCATTCACACCCCGACCGCATGACCGGTCACGAGGCGGGCAGCAGCGATGGGCCTGGTGTGTGGTGGTTTTGGGCTTCGAGGGCGGTGGTCAGGACATCGAGCAGGTCGCGTTTTTGTTGGCGGCAGGTCTCGATGA
>JANOKO010000563.1:0-1575 GCA_031419335.1 Planctomycetota bacterium | reverse complement strand
GCAGCGAATCGGCCCCGTACTCCTTGACCACATCGTCGGGGTTGATGACGTTGCCGCGGGATTTGGACATCTTGTACGCGCGTTCAACCACCAATTTGTGAACTATGCTCTGCCTGTCCGCTTTGTTCACCTCAACTCTCTTTACCCATTCGTCACCAATTCGCTCCCATTCACCTGGTTTTATTCTGCTCGGGACTACTTCGTCTCCTGTCTTCGTCCAGATCGGCATGCCGTCAGCACTTTCACCAACTTCACTCGGAGGGACAACATCCCCTTTGACCGACCGAAAGTAACTTATCTCTGCCTCGCCCAGAATCATCCCCTGATTCACGAGCTTCCCAAACGGCTCCGGACCGGTCACATACCCACGGTCAAACAAGACCTTGTGCCAGAATCTTGAGTAGAGCAAATGCAGCACCGCATGCTCCGCCCCGCCGACGTAGAGGTCGACCGGAAGCCAGTATTTCTCCAAGGCTGGATCGATGAACTGCTCGCTGTTCTGGTTGTCGCAGAACCGCAGGTAGTACCAGCACGACCCGGCCCACTGCGGCATGCTATTGGTCTCACGCTTGAGACGCACGCCGTCCGTGTCGGTTTTATAGAGCCACGACTCGGTCGCCTTGGCCAGCATCGGCTCCGGCGTCCCCGTCGGCTTGAAGTCCTCCATGTGCGGGTGCAGCACCGGCAAATCTGCAGCTGAATCGGCTCGCATGAGGCCGGTCGGGTTCCCGGCGTCATCGAGTTCATGCCAGATCGGGAACGGCTCGCCCCAGTACCGCTGGCGTGAAAAGAGCCAGTCACGCAGGCGGTAGTTCACGGCTTCTTTGCCGAGGCCCGCAGCTGCGAGGTCGGCGGTGATCCGGGCTTTGAATTCGGCGGTCGGGAGGCCGTTGTACTTGCCGGAATTTCTGGCAACGCCTTCGCCACCCTCGGCACCATTAAGCCCTAGAGTGATTGTCCTTTTCGCGGTAGGAGTTGTCCAACCCACATTCGTCAACGGATACCGTTGGATGATGAGCCAGCCATCCTGAGTCCTTCGGATAGCTGCAAGTTCACTTATGTCTGGAATTGGCGGATCGAAGAAGAGCTTCGGACTGACTGAGGATGACTCATCTTCAACAAAGGTTGCTGCGTAAAAATCCTCCTTTCCGAGGTTCACGTCCACTTCTGCATTCAGATCCTCACTAGCATTCACGTCACCGATCACGCGGCGAATTGGAATGTCATGTTGTTTCGCAAATTCCCAGTCTCGTGGATCATGAGCCGGCACCGCCATGATGGCCCCGGTGCCGTAGCTGATCAGCACGTAGTCCGCGATCCAGACCGGCACCTGCTCCCCGTTGACCGGGTTGATGGCGTACCCGCCGGTGAAGACGCCGGACTTGTCCTTGGCGAGGTCGGTGCGGTCGAGGTCGCTCTTGAGCGACGCCTTGCGGCGGTACTCGTCGACGGCGGCTCGCTGCTCCGGCGTCGTGATCGAATCGACCAGTGGATGCTCGGGGGCCAGGACCATGTAGGTCACGCCGAAGAGGGTGTCCGGG
This sequence comes from Planctomycetota bacterium, assembly GCA_031419335.1. Classification (GTDB taxonomy): domain Bacteria; phylum Planctomycetota; class Planctomycetia; order Planctomycetales; family Planctomycetaceae; genus TH-plancto1. Next base: position 34 of record JANOKO010000563.1, on the reverse strand, counting down.
CGGGTCGTGTAGACGCGGACAAACGGTGAGCGGG
>JANOKO010000562.1:0-6095 GCA_031419335.1 Planctomycetota bacterium | reverse complement strand
AAACCCGGCCAGCGTTCGAGCCAACTGGCGATGGTCGGTTCCCCCGTACTCCATCGCACAGCCGCCCTTGTGAACCAGTGGGATCACGCCGTCCACGTTGGGGTACTGTTCGAGAATCTGCGCCTCGAACTTCTGCGCGATGAACTTGGCGGAGGTCGCCGAACAATTCACCGTGCTGACGATGGCGATGTAGTTGCGAGTCCCGACCCGACCATCGGCCCGGCGGTAGCCTTGGAACGTGCGCGGCACCGCAGCCACCGGAGCTGGCGGAATCGCCGTGCAATACTCGTAGTCATGCGAGAGCGTTCCCAGCCCCAGATTGTGTTGATGCACCCAATCGCCCGCCGCGATATCGCGGGTCGCGTAGCCGATGAGCTGGCCGTACTTCTGCACCACGCCCCCCACGGAGACTCGACGGATGGCCAGCTTGTGCCCGAGGTCAATCCGCTCGCGGCAGGTCACCGCGTCGCCCTTCGGCCCCACCCAGACTGTCCCCGCCGGAGCTGTACGGCGAGCGACGACAACATCGTCCTCGGGGTGTAACAGAACAAACGGGGAGTCGGTGGCGATCGCGGTCATGGGAACGGTTCCAGAGGGAGGACGCAACGCCTGCATTGTAGGGCAGGTTTCCCAACCTGTCGTTCATTCGATGCACGGCGTCAGGAGCCGGGATGTCGCACGGCGCAGGATGCGGTTCGAAGACTCAATGGGCCTGCGTTGCATTCCCCGACTCCCACTCCGACAATTGGCGAATCAGATCACCGCAATCGATCCCACCGCATATCGATCATGGAGCAGGGCATGGGGAAAGCACGCAAGGGGAGCCACCAGCCCATCCCCCCGGACCCCGCGCCACCTCCACCCGCCGCTGCCACTGCAGTTCTGCCAATTCCAGCCAGGAGATTACGCCGCGTCTGGTTCTTTCGGATGATGGCTCTCGTGTTTCCCTTCTGCTGTGTGGCATTGGCCGAGTGGTCGTTACGTCTGGCGGGGCAGGGGATCGACCCGAGACTGGTGCAACAGTCGGTGCGGAATCCGGCTGGAGATGTGCATTACCTGAACCCGCGCGTCGATGTGGCCTATTGTCGAGACGACCTGCGTGGTCCGGAACCGCGAGGGTTTGTGTTGCCCCGACCGGCGGCAGTGTTGCGAGTGATCGTCGTCGGCGAATCGTCAGTCCAAGGCTATCCTTATCCCTCGGAAGTGGCCTTTCCCCGGCAGATGGAATTCCTGCTTCAACGACAACTAGATGATCAGAAGGTTGAAGTCCTCAACGCCGGGATCGTGGGGGTCAGTGGCCTACCGTTGAGTGACTTAGTCCAACAATGTGCCGCCGCGGAACCCTCCGTCATTGTGGTCTATGCCGGGCACAATGAGTTCTACGGAGTGGGAGGAGTCGCGACCAACGCCCAGCTTTCGCCGCTGGGGCTCTCATTGCGAAAAACACGCTTGGCCCAGTGGTGGTCCGCAGGAGCCCCCTCTGATCCAGCACGGGCCAGCCAAACCGCTGCTGGGCCGCTGATCAGTCGCCTGCCCACCGAGATTCGGATTCCCCCCTCCAGCCCATTGGTTCAGCAGGCGTGGGAGAACTTTCAATCTCGCATGGAATCGATCGCCGTCTTCTGCACCCGCAAGCACATCCCGCTGTTGCTGTGTGCTCCGGTCTCGAACTTGAGATCCCAAAGTCCATGGGCCGATTCCGATTTGTTGACGACACTTCAGGCAGTGGAGCAGCGGGTCGGGGCACCTCTGTCAGCAGCGACGAGCGGGGCTTATCTATCTGAATTGCAAACACAAACCACCGAACATCCGGAAGACGCGATCCTCCAGTTCCGGCTGGCTCAGTGCCTGGAACTGACGGGTGACAATGCCGGAGCCCAACGCAGTTATGAATTGGCTCGCGATCTGGATCAATGCCGCTACCGGGCTCCATCGACGTATCGAGACGCGCTTCGGGAGATTGCCAGTCAGTCCTCGATACAGGCCGCGTATCTTGATCTCGAACCGATCTTTTGCGCCCAGAGTGTCCATGGAATTCCAGGAGACGAATTGTTTCTGGAACATGTGCATTTCACCTTTGCGGGGCATTGGCTGATGGCGCAAGCGATTTCCCAGCAGCTTGTCGAGGAAACCCTCGGTCGGACTTGGGACGCGAGTCGCGTGCCCTCAGATGCGGAACGTGACGAATGGCTCGGTCTGGTGCCAGAGGATCATCTCGTAGCCCTCTATTTGGCGTCGTTCATTGGCGAAGAGTTGCCCTTCAGTCAGTCACTCGATGCGAAAGACCATGCAGTCGCTCTGAAGTCGAAAATTGCAGCGCTGGAACAGTCCCTCGACCCCGAGCGGTTGCAGCGGTTTCACTCCCTCCCAAACCCCGTCAAGACAGACGATTTGATCGACGGTCTGGGGCGGATGCACTTGGGCCTGAACGACCCACAGTCCGCATTCGACCTGTTCCAGCGGTCGACGCGCCGTCGCCCCTGGATGCCCAATGGGTATGTCTTCTGCGCTGTTGCTGCTCAGATGCAGGGCCACCTGACACAGTCCCGCGACTCTCTTTTGCAATCAACACAGACCGTGATTCCAGAAACCCCGCGATTGCTGAGCGATCGCGAACGGCTCGAAAGAATCCTTCGCCGGAGCGCGCCCTGAGCCGTGCGCTGCGATCTACGATCTGGATGCCAACTCCTAGTGACAGGGGGCGACTCGGTAGGAGCCAGGTCGTCCTGGTGAGGGGGCTTCGGAACCGGAATCCGGCTCCCTGTTTCAACTGAAAAGCTGGCCTCTCCGGCGTTCGAAAGCAGACTTCCCACGGGGAATGGCTCCCTTGGAGCAGAAACGATGTCTCTTTGTGGAATCACCTGCGTCGTTTTTTCCTGTCGTCCCCCGCTGATACTGGCATCGGACCCGCCTTCGCTGATAGTCTTCCGCCGACTCGGTTCGTGATCGTGGTTCGCCGCGAGGATCTTGCGAACCGCCCCCATCCGATGGAGCGTCAGCCCCCATGAAGTTTCGCTTTCCGATCGTCATCATTGACGAGGACTTTCGTACAGAAAATACATCGGGTTCGGGGATACGCGCGCTGGCTAAGGCCATCGAAGAGGAGGGTATGGAGATCCTCGGGGCCACCAGCTACGGCGATCTCTCCCAGTTCGCCCAGCAACAGAGCCGTGCCTCGGCGTTCATTCTCTCCATTGATGACGAGGAGCTGACCAACGGCGAAGGGCGCGACCCGGAAAAAGTCATCAACAGCCTGCGCGGGTTTATCCAGGAAATTCGCTTCAAGAATTCGCACATCCCGATCTATCTGTACGGTGAGACGCGGACCTCCAGCCACATCCCGAACGACATTCTGCGGGAGTTGCACGGCTTCATTCATATGTTCGAGGACACGCCGGAGTTCGTGGCCCGGCACATCATTCGCGAGGCGACGGCCTACACGGATGGACTCGCTCCGCCGTTCTTTCGGGCGCTGATTCACTACGCCAAGGACGGTTCGTACTCCTGGCACTGCCCCGGTCATTCGGGCGGCGTGGCGTTCCTGAAGAGCCCCGTCGGCCAGATGTTCCACCAGTTCTTTGGCGAGAACATGCTGCGGGCCGACGTGTGTAACGCGGTCGAGGAACTCGGCCAATTGCTCGACCACACCGGTCCGGTCGCGGCCTCGGAGCGGAACGCCGCCCGCATCTTCAGCGCGGACCACTGCTACTTCGTCACGAACGGCACGTCGACCTCCAACAAGATGGTCTGGCACTCCACGGTGGCGTCCGGAGACATCGTGGTCGTCGACCGCAACTGCCACAAGTCGATCCTGCACTCCATCATCATGACGGGGGCGGTGCCGGTGTTCCTGATGCCGACTCGGAACCATCTGGGAATCATTGGGCCGATTCCGCTCTCGGAGTTCACTCCCGAATCGATTCAGAAGAAGATCGACGCCAATCCCTTCGCAGCTGCCGCTCAGAAGCGGCACCCGGAGCGGAAGCCGCGCATCCTGACGATCACGCAGAGTACCTACGACGGAATCATCTACAACGTCGAGATGCTGAAAGAGTTGCTTGACGGCAAGATCGGCACGCTGCACTTCGACGAAGCGTGGCTGCCGCATGCGACGTTCCACACGTTCTATCGCGACATGCACGCAATCGGTGCGGATCGCCCGCGACCGAAAGAGTCGATGATCTTCGCGACCCACTCGACACACAAACTGCTGGCGGGAATTTCCCAGGCTTCGCAGATTCTGGTGCGCGAGTCCGAGACACAAAAGCTCGACCGCAACATCTTCAACGAAGCGTATCTGATGCACACTTCGACCTCGCCGCAGTACGCGATTATCGCGTCGTGCGATGTCGCAGCTGCGATGATGGAGCCGCCGGGCGGGACTGCTCTGGTCGAAGAGTCGATCACAGAAGCGATCAACTTCCGCCGCGCGATGCGGAAGGTCGACGACGAATGGGGGGCGGGCTGGTGGTTCAAGGTCTGGGGACCGGACAAGCTGGCCGAAGAGGGGATCGGCGAGCAGGCCGACTGGATGCTGGGATCGGATGAGGACTGGCACGGGTTCGGCAATATCGCGCCGGGCTTCAACATGCTCGACCCGATTAAAGCGACGCTGATCACGCCGGGCCTCAATGTGCGCGGCGACTTCGCCGAGACCGGTATCCCGGCGTCGATCGTGACTCGCTATCTGGCGGAGCATGGGGTTATCGTCGAGAAGACTGGCCTCTATTCGTTCTTCATCATGTTCACCATCGGCATCACCAAGGGCCGTTGGAATACGCTCGTGAGCGCCTTGCAACAATTCAAGGACGACTACGACAAGAACATGCCGCTGTGGCGGATTCTGCCCGACTTCTGCAAGGAGTACCCGCGCTACGAGGCGATCGGCTTGAAGGATCTCTCACAGCAGATCCACGACACTTATAAAAAGCACGATGTCGCCCGCGTCACCACTGATATGTACACCTCGGCCATGCAGCCCGCAATGAAGCCGTCGGACGCCTTCGACATGATGGCCCACCGTGAAATCGACCGCGTCGAGATCGACAAACTGGAAGGCCGTGTCACAGCTGTGCTGCTGACCCCGTATCCGCCGGGCATCCCGCTGCTGATCCCCGGCGAGCGGTTCAATAAGACGATCGTCGAGTACCTGCAATTCGCCCGGATGTTCAACGAGAAGTTCCCGGGCTTCGACACCGACATCCACGGGCTGGTGGAAGAGGTGAATGGGAAACGGAAGTATTTCGTGGACTGCGTGCGCGGGATTTGATCCCCAGTAGGTCAGGCTCTGCCTGATCGCTCCCCAGGGTAGACGCAGGGATCGGCTCTGGTCCCAGATTCCCATTCGAATAGGCGGGGTGGCCCAGACGCTGCTTTGAGCGTCTGGGTTGTGGAACAACAAGAGGCTACCGTGGAGACAATCGCCTTTCGATCCCTCTTGTTCCTGCGTCACCCAGACATCCAAAGCGATGTCTGGGCCACCCCACGGCGAACGACACTGATTTCAAAATCCGCGCGACCCGCGGCTCCGTGTGCAACGGCTTGTTCGCCGTCCGTCTGGTCAATAGACTTGAGATGTACTTTCTCTCTCTATCGTCTCATGAGGTGCCAAATGGTTCATCTTGCCATTCTGTTGTTCTTGCTGTTGTTGTGGCGAGCTGCATTTCAACAATCAAGCTCCTCGGAAAGCAAGGACTTGCTTGAGGCGCAGTTTTGTTGGAGGTTCGCCATTATTTCAATGTCGGTCAACACCGCGATTTCTCTGGTTTTTGCGGGATATATAGTGTATCGGACTGGCGACTACACGGCATTGTCGTTCATGCGATCAGAGTATATTGCCATCCAGACCTTTACGACAATTGGGTACGGCAATTACGAAGGGCATCTTCCAAAGGACTATCACGTCGTCGATTACTTGATGCACAATTTGGTTATGTTATCTACCTCGGTTGCGTGGGCGGTTGTGGTTGCGTCACTGACGGGGTGCATCATCGCGGTCGGTCGGTTTAGAAGCAAAAAATGAAAAAGCAGACATCGGCGCAAAGAACTGTTAGGACACAAAGTTCGCTAGCTACATACAATGGCCATGCAACGAC
>JANOKO010000561.1:0-6416 GCA_031419335.1 Planctomycetota bacterium | reverse complement strand
TCGCCCCCATCCACCGCCGCCACCACCCGCATCCGCAAGTCCACCGAATATGGCTTCCCCATCGCAGTCCTCCTTGACTGGCGGGACTCTAGCAAAGCCCGTGAATCGGCTGAAGAGGAATTACGAAAGTGCTCTAGTGGGCGGACATCGCTCGGTTTTTGTCTCATGATCGGTAGCAATTGCCGATGCAGGCCGCCTCAAGTTCTGAATAGTGAAGACGTACCGGCCTCTTCACGATTTAGCTTTTTTTGTCGACCAATGGCCGAATCAATTGGACATAACGTTTCGACTCGCGCTCAAACATTCCAACACCCCGCGCCGCTTGGGTTCCGGAATGGCAAATCAAAACGTTTCACAACACGGATGGGAGTGCCAGTGCTCGGCGCACCCCAAGGGAGTATTCTCATGAGACGGTTTTCCATGCGCAGCTGGATGATGATGTCCGCTGTTGGTTTCGGATGGGCGGCTTCTGCATCCGCAGTCGAACCCGTTTCGCCATTGGTTCGTCGGGCCGAAACGATCCTCAGCACCCCTGCTGAGCGGCTGGATATCCAGCTCGTCAGTTGCACCGAAGACGCCGCTTGTGATGCAAGCTGTGACGGTGTGGCTGGGGATTGCGTGGGTGGATGCGAAGACGGCTGCGGACTCTTTGGAGATTGCTGCTTGTTGGGTGGTGAGCAGGGTGAAGCATTCGACCTGGGTAACACGATTCTCGGGGAAGACTCGGGCTGGGATGTGGGCGGCTGGGTATCGGCAGGCTACACGAACAAGTCGGATGGCGTGCTGAATACTCGACCTGATGCACTTAATGTGCATCAGGCGTGGATGTTCATTGAAAAGGTCGCTGACGGCAGTGAAGGCCTCGACTGGGGTGCCCGCGTCGATGCGGTCTACGGCCTGGACGGCGAGAACACGCAATCCTACGGGAACAACCCGGGCCGCTGGGACTTCCAGAATGGCTTCGACCACGGTCAGTTCCACTATGCGATTCCCCAAGCATATGGTGTCCTGGCCTACGACAAATTGAAGGTGAAGGTCGGTCACTTCTTCACGCTGGCGGGTTATGAAGTGGTTCCCTCCACCGGGAACTTCTTCTACAGCCATGCCTTCACCTGGAACTTCACCGAGCCGTTCACCCACACCGGAGTGTTGGGGGAATATACCGTCGACGACAACCTCACGATCCACGGGGGCTGGGTGGCTGGTTGGGACACCGGTTTCGACCGCTTCAACGGCAGCTCGGCGTTCCACGGCGGAGCCATTGTCAAGGCCTCGGACGACGTGACGGTGAGCTACATGACAGTCATTGGAAACAATGGCTGGATTGGAGATGGAAGTACACATCACCTCGTGACCTCCGTGGCTCTGACCGACAAGCTGACCTATGCCTTGTCGAATGATATCGTGCATGGGAATGTTGGCGCGGCTGGTGGCGTCACGACGTTCCACTCGGTCAGTGCTGCCAACTACCTGATCTACAACATCAACGACAAACTGGGTGCTGGGGCTCGTGCGGAGTGGGCCAAGATCAATGGAGTCTCGTACTACGAGGCAACGGTTGGGGTCAACATCAAGCCGACCGCCAACTTCATCATTCGCCCGGAAGTTCGCCACCAGTGGTCGCCTGCAGCCAATAAAGTTGGCGGCAGAAATCCGATCGGCCTGCCGACGACGGATGACACAATCCTGGGGATCGATGCCATCCTGACGTTCTAGTTCAACGGTGTTGATCTCAACGAACAACAGACAGCCCAGTGGTGATCACCACTGGGCTGTCTGCGTTTTTGAGGGTAGTACGAATGACGTTCTACAGCGCCTTTAGCACCAGTTGCCCCATCGCGGTCGTACTCACCGCTGTTTCGTCCGGGCGGGCAATGTCCTTGGTGCGATGGCCCGCGATCAGGACTGATTCGACGGCAGCTTCGATCGCCTCAGCCTCTTGCATCAGGTGGAGCGAGTGGCGCAGCAACATGGCCGCTGCGAGGATCGTGGCCAGTGGGTTCGCCAACCCCTTCCCCGCGATGTCCGGAGCCGAGCCGTGTATCGGTTCGTACAGTCCCGGTCCCGGCTCACCCAGCGAAGCTGATGGCAGCAGTCCCAGCGATCCAGGGAGCATCGACCCTTCGTCCGTTAAGATGTCGCCAAACATGTTCTCGGTCACGACCACATCGAAAGTCGATGGACGCGAAATCAAGTGCATCGCCATCGAGTCGACCAACACCACATCGTACGCCAGTTCCGGAAACTCGGCCTTCACGACCCGCTCGCTGACCCGCCGCCAGAGACGCGACGCCTCCAGCACATTGGCCTTATCAACCATCGTCAACTTCTTTCTCCGACCCATCGCGGCCTGCGCAGCCATCCGTACGATCCGCTCGACCTCATGCGTGCTATAGGTCATCGTGCTGAACGCGGTCTCGCTCCCGTCCGCGTGCTGCTGCAGTCCGGATTCCCCAAAGTAGAGTCCGCCGGTCAGTTCGCGGAAGAACAGAATGTCGGTCCCCTCGACGATGTGCCGCTTCAGCGGAGACGAATCGAGCAGGCAATCATATGTCGTGATCGGACGGAGATTGGCATAGAGCCCCAGCTCCTTGCGAATCTTAAGTAGTCCCGCTTCTGGACGGGTCTTGGCCTGGGGGTCATCCCACTTCGGCCCCCCGACTGCTCCCAGCAGCACCGCATCCGCGACCCGGCAAGCCGCCAGAGTTTCAGCCGGCAGCGCCGACCCAGTGGCGTCGATGGCGCATCCACCAATTAAGTGGGTCGAGAACGAGAAGCTGTGGCCGAACTTAGCCGCAATACGGTACAGGACCGCTTCGGCTTCGCGGACCACTTCGGGACCAATCCCGTCGCCGGGGAGGAGGACAATGTTCGCGTTCACAATGGGACCTGGGGCATGCTGATGATCTGGGCGAGTGAGAGGGCGGACTCTACCGCGCCGCTGAAGGGGTTGCCAGCGGTCTGTTTGATACACCGGCGGTGTCGATGAACCCACCTGCCAACATGTGGTGGTTTGGTCATCTTCGATCGACTTTCGGTCTCTACCCCACATGTCCAGATGTTGACCACTGATGCGAATGCTACACTCATCGGATCGGCCACTTTCGATTTGAGGTTCCATTCATGCACTCACTCTTCCCCTGTGGACAGACACGTCGTGAGTTCGTCTGGCAGATGGGCGGAGGGTTTTCCGGATGCGCTCTGGCTTCTCTGCTCGCGAGTGATGGATTCTTGCCCCGCATGGCGCAGGCGACGCCCGCAGTCGCCACAAATCCTCTGTCCCCGAAACAGCCACACTTTCCGGCTCAGGCAAAGAGCTGCATATTTCTCATGATGAATGGGGCACCGAGTCAGGTCGACACGTTCGACTACAAGCCCGCGCTGACGAAGTACGCGGGCAAGACGCTGCCGGAGGACAAAAAGTTCATCAACTCCGGTGGTCGCAAGGTGGGGTTCCTGACGCCGAACTTCCGCCCGTTTCATCCCGGCGGGGAGAGCGGGCTGTTGATCTCGGACTACTTTCCGCACATCCGCCAGCATGCCGACAAGCTGGCGGTGATTAAGTCCTGCCACGCCGATAGCCACGCGCATGGGTCGGCGTTGGTCCAGATGAACACGGGGCAGACATTGATTGGTCGGCCCTCAATGGGGAGTTGGATGGTCTATGGGTTGGGGACCGAGAACCAGAGTCTACCGGGGTATGTGGTCATGCTCGACAAGCGCGGTGGACCGATCTCGGGCCAGCCCAACTGGGCGAGTGGCTTCATGCCCAGTACGTTCCAAGGGACTCTCTTCCGACCCGTCGGCAATCCGATCCTCGACCTCCAGGGTCCAAAGTTCATGGACCGTGTCGCACAGCGCAGACAGCTCGACTTGCTGGGGAAACTGAACGAGAAGCATCTGCAAGAGCGGCCCGGCGGGCAGGAATTGGCTTCTCGCATCCAGACGTATGAACTGGCATTCCGGATGCAAGCTGAGGCCCCCGAAGCGGTCGACCTCGCCCAGGAAACACAGGCCACACTCGATGCGTATGGCGTCGGACAGCAGCAGACGGATGAGTTCGGACGCAACTGTTTGATCGCCCGACGACTGGTCGAACGCGGAGTGCGATTCATTCAACTCTATTCCGGAGGCGGGCACCTCGAAGAGACCTGGGACGCCCACGAGAGCATCGAGAAGAATCACGGACGGCATGGAGCTGAGGTCGACCAGCCGATCGCCGCCCTCTTGGACGACCTGGATCAACGGGGGCTACTCGACTCGACTCTGATCGTCTGGGGAGGCGAATTTGGACGCATGCCTTTTAGTGAAGGGCCTGGGGCTCCCGGTCGTAACCACAACCCCTACGGCTTCAGCATGTGGATGGCCGGGGCGGGTGTGAAGGGAGGCATCAGCTACGGCGAGACCGATGAAGTTGGTTTCGAAGCGGTCGTCGACAAAGTTCACGTCCACGACATCCACGCCACAATTCTGCATCTGATGGGGATCGACCATGAACTGCTGACGTACTTCCATCAAGGGCGGGATGAGAGCCTGACTGATGTTTTCGGAAAAGTCATCACGGGTGTGCTGGCATAGCAGTTCGGCGTGTCACGCCCCGACAAGTCCTCTAGTGAGTTCGGTTCCAATACAATTTCAAGTTATGAGTCGACCGCCCACCAGCAATGACCTCGGGATACCCGTCGCCATTGAGGTCGCCGACTGTGAGATCCTCGGAGGCCATCCCACCGATATCGAGTGGGTGGCGTTCCCACTTTGTACCAGCGTCGTTACTGGCGCGGTAGTAGTAGACAGCGACCTTGCCGTCCGTGTTTGGCTCGCGATGGCCCGCAATGATCTCATCGACTCCATCATGGTCGAGATCGGCACAGCCGAGGGCGTGGCCCTGCTTGAAAGTGTCGTCGATCACCTGCCGATCCGCGAGTTGACCTTCGGGGAGCGGCAGCGGGCCGGTGTAAACGACAACGCTGTGGCCGTGCATCGGCTCGACGGTGGCCAGGAAGTAATTGTCAGTTCCGAGACGACCGAGTTTGACCTCGCCCGCTCCCGTTTCCTCGGGCTGAGTGCCAGTGGCTCCAGTGCCAATCGGAGTTTTGAGGAACCCGCCGCTCCCCAGATTTCGAATGAGGGAAACTCCCTCTTGGCTGGCGGTCAGCGTCCCGTCGACGCTGTTAGCGTTGAGGTCGATGTGCCAGTGATTATGCACCCGGTGCAGCGACTCATCGATTACCGTCATCGGCCAACGGTCGGTCGTCGGAGCCTGCGGAATCTCAAACGCCATTAGCCGCACGCCGGGGGCTTCACTGGGGTTCAGCGGCGAGACGACCAGTTGGAGCCGGTCTTTGCCGAGCACATTCCCGAACCGCATGCGATGGGTCGAAACCTCCTTGCCAATCGGGAACACTTGCCACTTTTCATCGAGCGAGGCCCCCCGCTTCAGCCAGTAGATCGTCCCCAGCTTGGTCCACCCGGCCCCCAGGGCGAAGTCGATCTGCCCATCGCCATCAATGTCATACGGGGCGATGCAGACATGATCGCGTTCGACCTGGTCCTCGATGATGATTCGTGGCTTCCACATCGGGTTCTCGTACCACAACACGCGATTCTCAGTCACCGCGACAATGTCCGGCTTACCATCCGTGTTCACATCCGCCAGAGTCACCGCATAACAGGCCACCTTGGCGATCTCGGGGGCGATCTCCTGAGCCTCGAACTTGATCTCAGCTGCAGTCAAGATGGAGGAGAGCAGCAACAGACAGAGTAGTAATCGCATGGGAACTTCCGGAAGAGTGAATTCGCACGTCGCCAGAGTACACCAGTCCGCTGTACCCCAGCCTGGTCGCGATGCTCAGGTCGTGGCTGGCTGCCAAGCCGACGTGGTGCCGGATTTGACCTGGGAAGTGGGCGGAGTACAAGTTCGCGGGGAAGATGATGCAGGTCGACCTAAAGGCCGCTGGCGTGGAGTACGTCGACGCCCACGGCCTCTACGCCGACTTCCACGCCCTGCGGCACACGTTCATCACGAACATGATGAAGTCCGGCGTGAACCCCAAGACCGCCCAAGCCCTGGCGCGACACTCGACGATCGATCTGACGATGAATGTGTACACGTCGCTGACGGTGACCGATCAGGCTGCAGCGCTCAACACGCTGCCATGCGTGCCGATTGCCAATTGAAGCACCATACATTTGACGCTGCGTACAGCCCGTAAACAGATGGATGCTATCACTTCCGACAATCGCGATTGTCGGAAGTGATTGGCTGTGGCATTCCGTTTCGATGAATCTCACAATACGCTGGGACTATCGGAACGGGAGAACTGTTTGATGTGGAAGACCATGTGCTTGTGCAGGGTAGTCAGGAACGGTCGTACCTCCACATTCGCCTGGCTGATGGTAGCCATGATCTGGTCGGG
>JANOKO010000560.1:0-1549 GCA_031419335.1 Planctomycetota bacterium | reverse complement strand
CTGTGGTCTGCCCCAGATTGATCGCGCCGACTGAGCCAAGCAACAGGCCGAACGTGCCGCCATTGATCGCTGACAGACCATCCACGGTGAGTGGGGCGGTATCCGTGATGATCCACACACCGGCCCCCGTGGTTCCGGTCACCGCTCCTGTTCCGGAGAGCGTGACGGCTCCTCCCAGCGGCAGAAACCCCGAGTTCGCGACATATCCATTCAGTCCAGTCAGGTTTCCGTCCACCACACCCGTGATGTTGCCCGACGTGGAGGTGAAGAACACTCCGTTGCCTCCACCCGAGATCGCCCGTCCAGCCGCCAGAGAAAAGTCGATGTTTCCCCCGAACGCCGCCGCCGAGACCGAGCTACCTGCCGGTCCCACCAGATCGACCGTGTTCACGTTGATCGCCACGTTCTCATTGATCCCCGGCACGGCCAAGATGAAGGCAGGTGAAAAGTCCCCCGTCCCGTTGATCGTGATCCCGCCCGTATAGAGTACATCGTTCGCCTGGACCGGACTCGCCCCTCCCACCACAGTCAAGCCGAGTACCGCCGCCGAAGTCAGCAACGCCCTTCGTCGATTGCGGACTTCCACTCGAACCCGCTGCCCGAGTGCCTTGATCTGTTTCCACGGATAAGACGCCAAGATGGTTGTGAAGAGGGAACGCTGAGACATGTGTCACCTTCCATGAAGTCAGGGCGGAACGAACGTGAGGGTTGTAATTGCCGTGACGGGGAGTTGAATGCGCGGACTCGATTGCGACCACGATCACATAACAGATCGGGTGCCAGAACTACGATCCACGGTTTGCAACCAGTGTTTTGAAATACCGAATAGAAACTCGAGTTCAAGATACCAGTTGTGTCGAAAGTTCACATCAAACGCGTATTACCAGTAGTAGTATATCGTGCCAGCGAGAGCAATGATTCCGCGGATGAGGGACGAGCCAACTTGTCGGAGATGCCGAGCAGAACCCAAAGGCAGGCGGAACCAAAGGTGCAATGATCTGTTGTTTTCGCGTATCACCTCAAATATCGCATGAAGCCGACCAGTGCAGATCACGCGAAACGAATGGTCGTTTGCTGGTTGAATGTCTCCTGCTGGTGGTTTCTGGCAGTTATGACTGGCATGGGGCATCCTGGCCGGATGTGCCCTCAGCGAGGTGTTGTAGGGCTTCGCCGGTGAGCCGCTGCACCGTCCACTCGGCCATCGGCGTGGCTCCGAGCGACTGGTAGAAGTCAATGGCCGGGGTGTTCCAATTGAGGACGGACCACTCCATGCGGCCACAGTCGCGGTCAACGGCGAGGCGAGCGAGGTGTTGGAAAAGGCTCAGGCCGATGCCTCGGCGACGGTAGTCGGGGCGGACGTAGATGTCCTCGACGTACAGGCCGGGTTGGCCGAGGAACGTCGAGAAGTTGTGGAAATAGAGGGCGAATCCGGCCAGTTGACCGGACCACTCGGCGATGAGGGCCTCCGCGCGGGGATGCGGGCCGAAGAGGTGTTGGTGGAGTTGGGAGGCGGTGGCTTGGACGGTGTGGGCGAGTTGCTCGAACTCGG
>JANOKO010000559.1:0-5064 GCA_031419335.1 Planctomycetota bacterium | reverse complement strand
ACTGCCCCATCATGACCAGCGTGTAGCGCTGGTTGGTGAGGCCGATGTCCGGCAGCTTGCCATCCTTCTCGAACGCTTGCACATCGGCTTGGATCGTATAGTCATGCAGGTCGGTGTGGCCGAACCAGGCTTGGCTGCGCTGGCCCTTGGGGATGGTGGTGATCTTGCACATGACGCCGTTGCCGGTCGGCGGGCGATCGCCCTTGGTGACCTTCAGGCGGGGTTCGGCAACCTTGGCGTCCCCCTCACCGGTCGGACGGTCCCACGTCGACCACTCGACCGTGCCGAGAACCTTCTCGTCGACCAGTAGCTTGAGTGATGCCCCCAGCCGGGCTTCAGCATCTTCCTGAGTTTTCGGCCTGAGTTCCGAGTTCGCCAGATTCACGAACCGGAGCAAGGCGGTCCACTGCTGCTGGGGAGTCGAGTCATCGACGGTGAGCGTGACCGGTCCCGGAGGGGCGTCCTTGGGCGGCGGAGGGCTGTTGGTGATGCCGCTTTGCAGGTAGATGTAGAGCAAGGCTGCCTGCGGGTCTTGGGCCTTGAGCTGGGTCAGCAAGTCCCAGTCGAGGATGATGTGTCGGTAGGCGGCACCAACCCAGGTGGATGGAACCTTACCTTTGTCAAAGTCGAACGACCACTTGAGTTCCGGCACCACGCGGATGCGGGCTTTGGCAGTCAGATCACCCAATGTGGCGGTGACCACCACTGGGGAATGTTCTGTCGCATCGATTCCGATTTCGTATTCACCGCGATCGGTTTTCTTGCCCGGACCGGTGACAGAGAGCGTGACCTCGGAGGACTCCGCGTTGCGCAAATACTGCCCTTTGGCGTTGTACAGCCGGAACCCGAACGCCTGCCGCGACCCGGGACGCAACAGCGACTCCACGGGGACAACTTGCAACTGAGTCGGGGTGTTGTCTTCCTCACGAGGAGTTTCCTCGAGCAGGCTGGGAGCCGTTTCCGCGTAGGCTTCGTTGTCCTTCTTGCCGACGCAGTAGATCGCAGCAGTCGTCGGCATATAGACGCAGCCGTTGGCTGCGATCGGCGACCCGTGGCAGTCCTCGCCCGTGGGGAGCCGGAACTTGTGCAACACCTCGACCCCGTCTTCGGTCGGCTTCAGCACGTAGCAGTTCCCATTGACCTCGTTGGCCCAAATCTTGCCGTCCGCGTAGAGCAGACTGGCCCGCATCATGCGGCCCAACGGCTTTTCGGCAAGCTTCTCACCGGTCTCGGCGTTGACCACAAACAGCTTGCCGTTGTCGGTCGCGACGTAGAGCCGGTTGCCGATCATGATCGGGGAGGAGCGACTGACGGTCCACTCTTTGACCTTCCAGAGTTCGCCGCCAGCCTTCTTGAGGTCGAGATCACCCAGTTTGGCCTTGGACGGATCGAGACAGTACAGCGCCCCCGTCAGCGAGTCGGCTAGCCCCTTGTCATCCAGGAGTTCTTCACCCACCCCCGAGTAGATCTTCCCCCCCGAAACGAGCGGCGTGTGATTCAGGCCGTGGATGGAACAGTAGTAGTTCCACAGCGGCTTTCCGGTCCGAGGCTGAAAGGCCCACAAGGCCCCGTCACCCGAACCGAAGATCATTTGCAATTCACCTTTAATGGTGGTCAACACGGGCGAGCTATACGTCGTGTCTTCGGGGCGAACGCGCGTACCCGTGAACCACACCGGCAGGCCATTGCGCTTGTCGAAGGCCATGAACCGGTGGGTCGGCTGGGAGTACTCGCCGAAGTTCACAAACACCGCACTGATAATCACGCGGTCCTCATGCACGATCGGGAAGTTGGTCCGACCGCCGTAGGTACTCAGCAGCCCATACTCCTCGTGCATCGAGTGCGACCATTTGACGACCCCGGTCTTGCCATCCAGGCACTGGAACAGCCCGCACACGCCGAGAGCGAACACATCTCCGGTCTCGCGGTCACCGACCACGCTCGACCAGCCGACACGCTCGACGGGTACATCGGAGAGATACACACTGAACCGGGTTTCCCACAGCATCTTCCCGGTCTTGGCGTCGAGGCACACGACCTTTTCGCCTTCTTCGCTCGGCGTCTCTTCCTTGTCACGAGCGGAGAAATAGAGACGGTTGTTGAGCAGGATGGGCGTCGACCGGCAGTTGGCAGGGGTCTTCCACAGGATGTTCCCCGCCTCACCCTCGGCGGAGGGATCCCAACTATCGGGGAGGTTCGTCTCGGGGGAAATCCCGTCCATGTTGGGACCGCGCCAGAATGGCCAGTCCGCAGAGAACACGACCGAAGAAACACATGCGGCGCACAAGAGGGCCAGAATGGATGGCAATCGTCGCAGCATTATGAGTGGGCTCATCAGGAGGAATGGTGCGGGAAAGTTCATTCGTAAAGTACGCGGAATGCCTGCTGGAATCCACCACAGAGCGACTCTTGCCTGAGCCAGAGCTTCTCACGCACTCGACGAATGCACTACCCAATGCATCCGCAGAGGATACGCCAGCCTCCAGAGTGGAGCAAGGACTACGGCACACGAGGCCACGGCTGGCCAGTGCTGAATGTGGGAAAAGTCGTCATCTGCACTCACTCGCTGCGTCCGACCGCAGCCTGTTGAATCTCATGACAGGGGCGTTTCGATTTACCGTGGAAGCGGCAACGTCCCGTGGACAGGAGAGGTGAGAGGTTGGTGATCGCATGTGAGCGAAAGGACGAAAACTTAGCTGCGGCGGGGCATGTGTGAGCAAGTGATAGTCACAAAAAACGAATCACGCCATGCCGTCCACTGCAGCGCCTAGTGTCCCGTCAAGGCTCAGACTTGGGGTTGAGCCCGGCCCGCGCGGGAGGGCGAAGCTCCTGCTGAGCCGCGAGCCAGGGGACACGTCAACTCGCAGTAGCGGCTCGGCAGGAGCCTCGCCCTCCCGAGGGAGCCGAACCCTAAATCAAGCCTTGACGGACCACTAGTTCGGCGTTGCGGTCGGCGACAGATGCTTGCACGGCTTGGGCAACGACCTTTTGAACATCGGCCACGTTCTGGACAAAGAACAACTCGCGACCGTAGTGACTCGTCTCGATACGCAGACGAGTGAACAGACCACCATTGAGAATCTGTGCTACGCTGACCACGCCGGGCTGCAAGCCAGCGCCCGTAATGCAGCTCAGCGGAATAGAACAGTGAGTACAGTCGAATGCCGCATCCACGACATGAGGCTCGAACGCGAGACGGCGGTTCGTGAGATAAAGTCGTCCGCCAACTTGGCCTCGATTGGCACCCCACGAGTTGCGAATGGACTCACCAAGTTCCAGGGTCGGTTCGGGGAATAGTTTCATGAATGAGTGTGATTCGGGTGATTCGTTCCACTACTGCGAACCGGGACAAATCTCCGGGTTCGAGAGTGATGAGTTCCGATTTGCAAGACATGCAGACGGGAATGTCTTCCCCAGGGTCGTTGATTGAACCCCATTCCTGAATGAACTCTACGCGAAGAGCCCTGGAATCACCGTTCCGCCGTCGACGATCTTCATCGGTCGTCCCAGCGGGCTGATGTTTTCGTGCGTCGCATTCACACCGAGGCTCTGGCAGATCGAGGTATACAAATCGGGCACGCTGACGGGGCTATCGACGGGGGCAGAGCCATCGGGGCCGGAGCTGCCGATGACTTGGCCGCCTTTCACGCCGCCGCCGGCAAGGGCCACGTTGAAGCAGCGAGGGTAGTGGTCGCGGCCCCCGCGGGCGTTGATCTTGGGGGTGCGACCGAACTCGCCCATCCAGACGACGATCGTGTCGTTCAAGCGACCGCGCGCCTTGAGGTCGTTGATGAGAGCAGCCATGCCTTGGTCGACTGGCTCTGACAGCGTCTTGATCCGCTCTTCCGCGTCGAAGTGAGTGTCCCAGTTCCCGGCCCGGACCTCGACGAAGGTCACGCCTTTCTCGATCAGCCGCCGTGCCAGCAAGCAGCCGCGACCGAACTGCGAGCTACCGTAGGAGTCGCGGACCGCTTGTGGCTCATCGGCGAAGTCGAACGCCTTGGTCAGCGGGCTTTGGACGAGCTTGGTCGCCTTCTCATAGATACGCTGGTGGTTGTCGACGACGACTTGTCCTCCGTTGGCTGCGAACTCGACTTCGAGTTTCTTCATATGTTCCAAGCGACGAGCGAGGCGGTCCTGGCCCACCGGTGTCCCCACATTGGTCGGCAGCGTGCCGGGGTTGTCGACGACGAACGGCTCATAGTCGACACCGAGAAATCCACCACCCGCTTCCGGTCGACCGATCGAGACGACCGTGGGGAGATCCTGCTGCGGATCGGAGATCTGCTGAGCCACCGCAGCCCCAAAGCTCGGGTGCTTGACGCTGCCAGCGGGAACGTAGCCGGTATGGAGTTGGTAGCTGGCCCGCTGGTGGTTGCCTTCCTTGTTGGTCATCGAGCGGATGAGGGTGATATCGCCCATGGCCTTGGCGACATTGGTCCAGTTCTCGGCGATCTGGATGCCGGGGACGCTGGTGTCGATGGCCTGCGTCGGTCCACCGTTCTCATGGCCGGGCTTAGGGTCAAAGGTCTCGAACTGCGACGGTCCGCCCTGCATCCAGAGGAGGATCATCGACTTCCCCTGCTTGCGGAGGTCTTCCGCCCGTAGGCTCACCAGATCGGTGAAGCCGAACGCCCCGGCAGCGATCGCCGAGGCGGAGACCGTGTGCAGGAACCGCCGCCGGGAGACCGCGTTGCGGGTCAGTTGGATCTGCTCGTGGATGGTGTGCATGATGATGCCTGTTCGTTGGAAGTAGGATGGGCAATCCTGCCCGTCCCCGAGTGAGTGTTGATAGAGCGATGTCGAGAGATGTGCTGTGTGGAACAATCTCTGTCTCTGTACAACTCACGTCTGAAGTTTGCGCCCGCTGCGCAAATTTCTGGTGGTCGTGAAGCCTCTATACCCCGAAGGGGTTATCCATCACAGCCCAGGGTCGCGACGCAGGAGCGCACCCTGGTAAATGCGGCCCGGGGCAGCCCAACCCTGAAGGGGTTATACACCCGCTCGCGACGTGTGGAACCCCTTCAGGGTTCGTTCTCCGAGGGCGGCTTGACCCAGGGTGCG
>JANOKO010000558.1:0-4989 GCA_031419335.1 Planctomycetota bacterium | reverse complement strand
CCCTCCCGGTAAAGCCTGACTCGCACGACTGACCATTCCACAAAAACACAACAACACACTACGTCAGGAGGAACAACCCATGTCGGAAGCCATCGCCATCATTCTGGCCGCAGGCAAGAGCAAGCGGATGATGTCCGAGATTCCCAAAGTGCTGCACCCGGCGTGCGGACGGCCCATGGTCGAATACGTCCTGGACGCCGCGCGAGCTGCCGGAGCCAAGCGGATCATCGTCGTCGTGGGCCACAAAGCGGAGGTCGTCGAGGCGGCCCTCCAACATCACCCCGATGTCGAGTTCGCCCTCCAATCGGAGCAGAAGGGGACTGGCCACGCCGTGATGATGTGCCGCGATGCCGTCGGCAATCATCAAGGCCCGGTCCTGGTCCTGACCGGGGACACGCCACTGCTTAAGGGGGCCTCGCTCCAGGGGCTGCTCGATGATCTGCGAGAACACAACGCCGCCTGCATCGTGGGCACCGCGCGCACCGAGAACAACCACGGCCTGGGCCGGATCGTCCGCGATGCCGCCGGGAACTTCCTGCGCATCGTCGAACAGCGCGACGCCACGCCCGAGGAACAGGCCATCACCGAGATCAACACCGGCTGCTTCGCCTATGACTGCCAGCCGTTGTTCGCTGCCCTGGCGGAAGTCCGCACCAACAACAGCCAGGGAGAGTTCTACCTGACTGACTCCGCGGAGATCCTGCGTCGGCAAGGGCGAGCTGTCATGGCCTCGGAGCGCATGGAAATCACCGAAGCGCTGGGGGTGAATACTCAGGAACAACTGGCCGAAGTCGAACGGGTCATGCGGGGCACGTGATCGGGCCTTTGACAAATGAGTGAATCAAGCGAGTTTTCGACCACGGTTTGAGGTTTATCATTGTGAGTGGATTCCATGAATCCCTTCTGCTTCCTTCGATCGCTCCCATCGATTCTCACGTCGAATGAGGAATTGTACTGAGGAGAAGAGTTTGTATGAGAAATGCTGGTCGATGAGTCTCCATCAGCCCGCCGTACCCAGAAGGTTGAGGTGCTTCCGAGATCATCACTGCCTCGACCGCTGTCTCTGAAGCACACACAAACTGTGAGGAGTGGCTGAAACTTGAGGGGACACCACGTATCATTGGGACAACCCGCCCTCTCTTCGGAATGGACTTTCGTCATGAATGCTTGCTTTCAGTATTCCATTGCACTGATTTTGGCAATGACCGTTGGGATGATCGATTCTGTCTCTGCAGCAGAATCGGATTCGCTGGTCTCTTTGTCGCCACTCAATGTCGCCAATCAATCTGCTGTCATGAAGTCCGAGTTCCTGTATGAGAAGGCTCCCTTCCCCGAGGTCCACGCCTCGACGATTGCCGAGACCCCGGCGGGCTTGATCTGTTCATTCTTTGGCGGCACGGAAGAGAAAAATGACGATGTCGGCATTTGGGTGACGCGCCAGATCGAAGGAGCCTGGTCAGCGCCCGTCGAAGTCGCTAACGGCATTCAGCACAAAACGCTGCGTTATCCCTGCTGGAATCCGGTCTTGTTCCAACATGCCCATGGGACGCTCCAGTTGTACTACAAGTGCGGTCCGACTCCGAGTTCCTGGTGGGGAATGCTGACAGAATCGACAGATTGCGGGGGGACTTGGAGCCAGCCAGTCCGACTGCCAGCGACGATTGATGGGCCAGTCAAGAACAAGCCGGTACTGCTCAAGGACGGAGCCATGTTGTGTGGTTCATCGACGGAGCATGACGGCTGGGTCGTACACTTCGAGATCACCCGTGATTATGGATTGAACTGGGAACGGATCGGACCCGTGAACACCAAGGCGGAGTTCGGGGCGATTCAACCCACAATCTTAACGCATGCAGATGGCCGGTTGCAGGCTCTCTGCCGGAGCCAGCAAGGCTGTGTCACGACCACGACGTCGAAGGATGGAGGCTTGACCTGGAGTCCGATGCAGCGGACGGAGCTCCCCAATCCGAATTCCGGGAATGATGCCGTGTCGCTCTCCGGCGGGGGACACCTGTTGGTCTACAACCACACGCAACGGAACAGCGGTCAGCCTCGGGCGCGTGGGTTATTGAATATCGCACTGTCAACTGACGGCGAACAGTGGCAAGCCGCTCTCGTTCTGGAGAATAGCCCACACGAATACTCGTACCCCGCAGTGATCCAGTCACGTGATGGCATGGTCCATGTACTCTACACATGGCGTCGCGAGAAAGTGAAACACATCGTCATTGACCCGGCCAAACTCCAGACGGAACCCATCCTTAACGGCATCTGGCCGGGCTTGCCACAAGCGGGGAGGGAGTCGGGAAGCGGCGGCTGATACGCATCGACTCTGGCACTCGTCTCGAACTCGGTAACAGCTCTGAGGAGTCATTGTTGAGCCATCCCCGCGACAATGCTTGGGGCATGACACTCAGTCATTCTTCAAGGAAATGCACGAGGTGCATTTACCGAGTGTTCAGTTGTTGATACAGCGACTCGCAAGGGGATTGACCACGCCGATTTTTGCTTGATGGGTCACGCAAAATGCACGGTGGGTTTGCTCGCATCGACGGACGATCACGCGAATGAATCCGTGACGGGCGCGTCAGCGGGGAGCGATTTTCGTCGCACCATTCGCGTGTTCAGCCCGGTGTTGTCGAGTCGAGGTTTGAGAATCACGAGCTGGGGTCATCACTGGGGCGTGCTGGAGTGACTGTTCTCACTCAACAACATTGATTGATGCTTGCTCGCCGATCTGTTCGGTGATAACGTGGTGGGTTCGGAACTTCAGGGTTGAAACCCTGAGACTTCCTCCCGCCTAGTGCCGTCGGCGTCTCCGTTGGAGGCACCGAGCCCGCCTCGTTCATACCGAAGGTGTCATCATGATCCGCTCGAGTGTTTTTGCTCTCCTGTGGTCGTGTCTGGGTCTCGTTTCGCTCGCATCTGCTGATGATGCCGCTGCTGACAAAGTCAGCTTCTACAAGCAGATTCGCCCGATCTTTCAGGCCCAGTGCCAAGGCTGCCACCAACCGGCCAAAGCGGGTGGCGGTTTCGTGATGACATCGTTCGACCGGTTGCTCGTTGGCGGCGAAGGGGGCGAGAAGGCGATTGTTCCGGGGCAACCGGAAGCTAGCCATCTGATCGCGGAGATCACGCCGAAGGATGGCAAGGCGGAGATGCCGAAGGATAAGGCTCCGCTCGCGCAGGTCGAAATCGACCTGATCCGCAAGTGGGTCGAGCAGGGGGCGACTGATGACACCCCAGCCAATGCGGTCTCGAAGATCGACCAGGAACACCCGCCGACCTATTCGCGGCTGCCGGTGATTACATCGCTCGACTACTCGCCGAATGGCCAGTTGATCGCCGTCTCCGGGTTCCATGAAGTGCTGCTGCACAAGGCGGATGGGACGGGTCTGGCCGCTCGGCTGGTCGGTCTCAGTGACCGGATCGAGTCGGCCAAGTTCTCGCCCGATGGGAAGCGCCTCGCAATCGCGGGCGGGCTTCCGAGCCGGATGGGGGAACTTCAAGTTTGGGATCTCGACGAGGGTGAAGAACTCAAGCCAAAGCTGACACTGTCGGTGCCGGTCACTTACGACACGATCTACGGGGCGAGTTGGTCGCCGGATGGAACGCTGCTCGCGGTGGGTTGCTCGGACAAGGTCGTGCGCGGGTTCGACTCCACGACCGGGGCGCAGGTCTTCTTCAACATGGCTCACGATGACTGGGCCGTCGGCACAGCCTTCTCGGTCGATGGGGCGTACCTGGCCTCGATCGGTCGCGACATGAGTTCGAAGCTGTACGACGTGAAGACGCAGCGGTTCATGGACAATATCTCCTCGATCACTCCGGGAGCGCTCAAGGGCGGGGTGCAGGCCCTGACCCGCAACCCGACCAAGGATGAGATCCTCATCGGCGGGTCGGACGGTGTGCCCCGGATTTACCGGATGCAGCGGGTCACCTCGCGCGTCATCGGCGACGATGCGAATCTGATGCGGCAGTTCCCAGCCATGCGAGGTCGCGTGTTCGATGCCGACTACGCCCCGGATGGGAAGCGAATCGCCGCTGTGTCGAGCCTCGACCGCAAGGGGCAACTCTTCATCTACTCCGCCGAGTTCGACAGCGCGATGCCCGACGACATCAAGGGGATCGTCGGCAAGGTCGCCAGCTCACAGAACGGCGATGAGCAGAAGCGGCTCAAGGAATACATCACCTCGAACGTGGCGGTCCTCGCCCAGGCCGAAGTGAACACGAGCCTCTACTCGCTGGCCTTCTCGCCCGATGGGACGAAAATCGCCGTCGGTGGGGAAGACGGGATCATCCGTCTCATCAACGCCGCCGATGGCCTAGTCGCCAGCGAGTTCCCAGCGATTGCTGTCGATGCGGCGGCGCTGGCAGCTACCGCAGCGCGGGGTGTCGATTATGTGAGTTCCGAAGCGGCGATTGGCGAGTCGCTGCCCGAGGGCGTGACGGTCGCTTCGATCGAAGTCATTCCGGCGCAGATTCAATTGGTCGGGTCGATTGCCTACACGCAGATTCTGATCAACGGCGTCCTGAACACCGGGGACAAGATCGACCTGACTCGGCTGGCCAAGTTCCAACTGGATGGAGGCGTCGCAACCGTCAGCCCGCAAGGTCGCGTTCGCACCACTGCCGATGGCCAAGGTTCACTCGCCATCGAAGTCGCGGGTCATAAGGCCACTATCCCTGTCACCGT
This sequence comes from Planctomycetota bacterium, assembly GCA_031419335.1. Classification (GTDB taxonomy): domain Bacteria; phylum Planctomycetota; class Planctomycetia; order Planctomycetales; family Planctomycetaceae; genus TH-plancto1. The sequence continues at coordinate 293 of JANOKO010000558.1, read as the reverse complement.
GACCGGGGTGGCCGCCGTGACTCCCGTGAGCTTCGTCCGCGATGTCGCCCCGATCCTGTCCAAGGTCGGCTGTAACGCCGGGACGCAAGCCGTTGCTGCATCCGCCCGGCCAAACCCAAGACCCAGAACCATTTCCGCGAGCATCGAAGCAGCACTGGCCGAGACGGTGCTCGCCCCTGCCGAACCAGAGCCGGAGCCCGAGCGGGTTGCCGCGCCGCAAGCAGACCCGACGGTGCAGGAAGATGATCAGGAGCCGGAACTGGCTTCGGTTGCGCCTTCGATCCCGACGAAGG
>JANOKO010000557.1:0-4148 GCA_031419335.1 Planctomycetota bacterium | reverse complement strand
GTCCCCGAGTGCCGAACCATCACCGCATTGGCATAGCGACCGACCGACACCGATTCGGGAATCTTCAGTTCGTCATAGATATCATCGATGGAGGGAGCTGCGGGTGAGGTCTTGATCGACTCATGTGAGATGTGTGCCCCGATGATGCCGCCCTGGTCGTCGGAGTGGGCTTCGCCTCGCGAACTCTCCAACGTGGTCGATGCCCCTTCTGGGTTTCGCACCTTGGGCATGGAGGGCATGGCACCAAAGTTCGTTTCGTAGTGCCGCATGTTCTCTTGCAGCACGGTCCCGAATTGCCTCGCCACGGGATTCGGCAGGATCACGCGCGTCACAATCCGCTGCGTCTCCCCCATCCGCATTGCGAAATCCAGTACTGACTCGTGCATGCCGGAGAGGATCATGACACCGTTACTAAACACCCCGACGGAGACCTCGTCGCTAATGCGGGCACTGACGTTGGAGTGCCGCACCTGCCCGTGAATCGGTTCGGGTGAATCATCTCGCTGGGGATCGTTTTCAGGATGTGTCGACATGGGGTTCAAGCTCAGTCAGGACCACTTCATGCGGGATTCAATTCCGCAAAGCAGCAGGGAAATTCACCGCTGTAGGGGGCATGAGAGTTTATCCGAACGTCGACAATTCTGCGCAGGTGACGAGAGAGCCAGACGAATACGCCGATTACCCGAATACCCGATTCACCACGGAATCTCTGCAAGGCGGCTTGATCTGCAACAGTCGCCACACCACGATTCCCCCATGAAGGTCGCGAGACCATGATCCCCGAGGACACTCATGACAGATCTGAAAATCCAAATCGGTCGCTACCGGCATTACAAGGGGAAGGACTACATCGTCCTTGGAGTCGCGCACCACAGCGAGACCCAAGAGGCGTTGGTCGTCTACCAACAGGACTATGGCGACAAGGGACTCTGGGTCCGACCTCTGGCGATGTTCCAGGAGACCGTTGTGCGAGACGAGAGAAACGTTCCGCGGTTTGAGTTTGTGGGTGCATGATTGTCTGAGATCAAGGCAATTCACATGTGCAACACGCGCCCATCGACCGCCAGGGCCGCTTCCTTGACGGCTTCGGCCAAGGTCGGATGCGCGTGGCACGTCCGGGCGATGTCTTCGCTGCTGGCTCCGAACTCGATCGCGGCTGTGCATTCGGCGATCAGTTCACCGGCGTGCGGGCCAATGATGTGGATGCCCAGGACGCGGTCGGTTTCGGCGTCGGCGAGGATTTTGACTTTGCCGTCGGTGGTGCCGTTGGCTCGCGCGCGGCCGTTGGCCAGGAACGGGAAGCTCCCCTTGCGATACTTGCGGCCCTGCAGGGTCAGTTGCTCTTCGGTGAACCCGACGGTGGCGATCTCGGGTTCGGTATAGACCACGCCGGGGATCGCGTCGTAATTCACATGGCCATAACCGGTGTAGAGGTGTTCGACGGCTGCCACCCCTTCTTCCTCGGCCTTGTGGGCCAGCATGGCGCCGCCGACCACATCACCAACCGCGAGGATGCCCGCTGCTGAGGTCCGCATATGCATGTCGACGATGATGAAGCCTCGTTTGTCGACTTGCACGCCGACGGTTTCCAGGCCCAGCCCCTGCGTATTCGGCTTGCGACCGACGGCCACCAGCACACGGTCGGCCTTGAGAATCTCGCCGCCATCGATTGTGACTTGGCACTCTTTCTTGACGACCTTGGCCCCGGTGACTTTGCAGCTCAGGCGGAACTCGATCCCCTGCTTCTCGAAGATCTTTTTGGCCTCCGCGGCGATCTCGTTGTCCATGCCGGGGAGAATGCGGTCGAGGTATTCCAGAACCGTGACCTTGGCCCCCAGTCGCCGCCAGACCGTCCCGAGTTCCAGGCCAATGACCCCGGCCCCGATGACGATTAAGTGCTTGGGCACTTCGGGGTAGCACAGTGCCTCGGTACTCGTGCCGATGCGGTCGCCGTCCATCTCGATGCCGGGCAACGAGACCGGGGTGCTGCCGGTGGCGATGAGGATCTGGTCGGCAGTGAGTTCTTGCTTGCCGTCCTTGCCCTCGACGGTCACGCGACCGGGGGCTGTGATCGTCGCCGTGCCGAGCATGCGGGTGATCTTGTTCTTCTTCATCAACCCATCGATCCCGCCGCCGAGAGTCCGAACGACCGACTCCTTGTGCTGCAGCATCGTCGCCAAGTCGAGCTTCAGAGACCCGACGACAACCCCCCGAGCGGCCATCGAGTGCTGGGCCATCTCGAACATGTGGCTCGATTCAAGCAGTGCCTTCGACGGAATGCAGCCGACTCGCAGGCACGTGCCCCCGAGCATCGGTTCCTTCTCGATGACGGTCACGGTCTTCTTGAGCTGGGCCGCGCGAATGGCGGCCACATAGCCGCCGGGTCCGCCGCCGATGATGATGAGGTCGGGCATGGGGGAATCGTTGAGGGTTGAGGGTTGAGGGAGACCACTGGTTACCGCCGGTTTGGGGGCCTGTGGCGATCACAGTAGCTTTACAACCTCAGATCGCTTCTGGTCATACTCTGCTTGGGAGAGCAGTCCTGCTTCGAGGAGTTGCTTGAGTTGCTGGAGTTTTTGAACCGGATCGCCGGAAGGGGCGGCATTAGCGGAGTGTCCGCTGGTGCCAATCTGCTGCATGATATGGACGCCAACTGCTTTGGCGCGGTCTTCTTCCATACGACGCAGTCGGCGTTCTTCTGTCGCTGACTCTTCCTGTTCCTGAGCATAGCGGTAGAGTTCGCGAGCTTGCTCTTTGGGAAGGTAGTCGAGTGAAACCGTTTTGCCTCGGTTGTGTCGAAGGATAATGTGGAGCCGATCATATTTTCTTGAAGCCGAGCATTCTGGACCTTGCGCCAAATGTAATCCGACATGTCAACCCGCCCCAGAATCTTCGGGTGATACAAGATCACCCGACGAGACGTGAGAACGACACAATCAGGAAACCAATTGACGAGAGGTCTCTGCTGGATCGCGATGTAGAGCAACTCTTCATTGGCAGAAAGAATCGCGGATACTCGCTCAGCGACCTTCTCGATGATCGCTGGGTCTTGCTTCTGTGCCGTCAGGTGTTCGAAGACGGATCGCTTGGTAGGAATAAGGACCGTGGACCTAGGGGCAGAATCCGATGCTGCGTCAGGCTTTTTCTTGTTCCACAGTCCCGCAAGGGACGAGCCAATCCCTTGAAGGGCGGCAGACGCTTTGTCAGAAACGGAAGCGCCCGAGGGTGTTTCTTCTGAAGACTCCGGGATGGGCAACTCCGGGGCCTTGATAACCGTCTGGCAGCCAGGACAACGAACCTTTTTGCCCGCGTACTCAGGCTTGAGCTTCAGGGATTTTCCACATGTGCAGGTGATCGCAATCATGTCTGGCCTCGTGATGTGTGATTAGAGACGCGGGTAGGTAGTCTGTACCCCGAAGGGGTTGCACATCAAAGCCCAGGGTCGCGACCGCAGGGAGCGCACCCTGAGTATGATCGTTTTGTTTGAATCAACCCTGAAGGGGTTGTACATCGTTCTGACGCTGAACGATTGTAGAACCCCTTCAGGGTTCATTTGATCGGTGGTTGTTTACCCAGGGTGCGCGACCTTCGGTCACGACCCTGGGCTGTGTTGTATCACCCCTTCAGGGTGCAGAGCAAACACACTGATCGATCAACGATCCCACTCAGATCTCCAGAATCAGCCGCGTCGGATCTTCGACGACATCCTTGATCCGCTTGAGGAATGACACGGCTTCCCGTCCGTCGACGACTCGGTGGTCGTAGGTCAGGGCGAGATACATCATGGGGCGGATGACGACTTCGCCGTTGAGGGCGATGGGGCGGTCGACGATGTTGTGCATGCCCAGAACGCCGGACTGCGGCGGGTTCACGATCGGCGTCGAGAGTAGCGAGCCGTAGACGCCGCCGTTGCTGATCGTGAACGTGCCGCCTTGCATTTCCTCCATCGAGAGCCGGCCTTCGTTGGCCCGCTTGCCGAAGTCGGCAATGGCCAGTTCGATCTCCGAGAAGCTCATCCGCTCCGCACTCCGCAGGATCGGCACCACCAGCCCCTTGCCGCCGCCAATCGCCACACCGATGTCGCAGTAATTCGGAAAGACCAGCTCGGTCCCTTCCAGCCGCGCCCCGATGGCCGGGAACTGATTCAG
>JANOKO010000556.1:0-1654 GCA_031419335.1 Planctomycetota bacterium | reverse complement strand
CTCTGGAGTACATCGAGGCCGATGAGTACGTGGAGATCACTCCCGACGCGATCCGCCTGCGAAAGATCTACCTCACCGAGAACGAGCGCAAGCGCGGCAACCGCGCCCTGTTCGTCGGTGCGGGCTGAGCCTGAAGCGAGACGGCCGGATCGTGGGGCGGGCACAATTTCCCGGCCCAAATATCGACAGCGAGCGGGCGGACGTAAGTCCCCCGTGCCACCCGATCCGCCGCCGTGGATCTGGACCATCAGCGGACGCGGACCCTCGCCGGGGGCCTTCCAGAAGTCGATCACGTTCATCGGGTCCGAGCCATACGAGACATTCGCCTCCTTCGGCGCAATCTGCGGCCCGACCTCTTTCTTCGCAGTTGCGGGTTTCTTCGGTGCCGGTTTCACGGGAGCATCGGCGGCTCGGAGTTCGACGGAGAATGCACTCAGCACAAGAGTCGCGACGATTGCGAGAAACTTCATCACGGCACTCCACAAGTTCGTGAACCGGAACAGAGATCGACCGCCTCTCCGGCGATCCGACCAGAGTCTACTCACCAGCCACCTATCCCGCGAGCAAGGGGCAGGACGTGCCCAGAGCGTCCGCCTAATGATGGCTGGGATCACGGAACCGCTTCCGCCTCCATGCCCATTATGGCCTCGACTGATCTCTTCCGATTTGGATCAACTCTCCAAAGCGTACAATGTTCAAGATACTTCGGACCCAGCTCTTGAATATCAGATTCGCGAACCAAGCCGACCACGTCACCCGATTTGACCACAGACAGGTGACCCGGTTCGTCATCCTCAAACATCTTATCGGCCTCAACGTCGTAGACCACGACAGACTTCCCATCACCGCAGGACCACTTCCCGCGTGTGGTGTTGTAAACACCTAGGCACCCAAACAACCGGCAGGTGAACGTTCCCCCTTCAGCCAGAGTCAGGGCCAGCGGACCTTGGCCATTGCCCTGACAATAATCCCCGACAAGCTTCTGCTCGTCTGGTGTCAAAAGACGCCCATTCACAGCTGGCGTGCTGGACTCCGACGAATCCTCGTTTGCACAGCCAACAAGGAGTGTCACGAGGATGCACACCAGAAGTAATCGCATGAGTCATGCCGCGTTGCACGAGACGTTGGATGGGATGTCTGTGCATCGTAACGTATCGGTCAACTGGAAGGATCAGCACTTCTAGCCTGTCATCCATTGAGCCAGTACCCCTGCAAATCAGACGCCTCCTGATCTCACCACTTTGCCGTTTCTCACCTATTACTGCTGCCCCTCGCACGCCAACGTGCTATCACTCGTGCGAATCCCCCGCCATCGTGTCTGGAGCCCCAAAAAGCGTCGCCCATTTCTAAGTGGCCTGACCCCCGCGCCGTCTTGCGATCTATCGCCACCGTGCGACCCGCGAGTGCCGTCTGCAACGCGGCTGACCAATTCACCAGAGAGGCCGAGAACTCCTTCGGATCGAGTAAGCCCAACACCCGGGCCAACGTGTCGTGCGAGGGAATCTGAGCAAACTGGCTCGCAGCCGGACACTTACTTTCTTGTAACGGTGTTCCCCGTGCCGGCGCGGATGGTGAACGTGGCGATGTCGAGGTAAACTACTCTGACTTGGATTGCAATGTGGGTCAAGGAAGTGACCGTGGGATAGGCTTCCAG
>JANOKO010000555.1:0-4232 GCA_031419335.1 Planctomycetota bacterium | reverse complement strand
AGAAGACCCTGCTCCCCGACCCAATTGCCACGCTGCAGGCCACTGAAGCCCTGGTGAAGGACGGCTTTCAAGTCCTGGTCTACACCACCGATGATCCGATCACAGCTCGCCGACTCAAAGAGGCCGGAGCCGTCTCGGTCATGCCCGCTGGCAGCCCGATCGGCAGTGGACAAGGTGTCCTCAATCCGAACAACATCCGCATCTGCATCGAGTACCTCAAGGAGAACGATCCCGACTACCCAGTGATCGTCGACGCCGGAGTCGGCTCCGCCAGCGATGTCTCCGAGGCCATGGAACTCGGCTGCGACGGGGTGTTGCTCAACACGGCGATCGCCTCAGCCGATGACGCTCTGCGAATGTCTTATGCGATGAAGTACGCCTGCTGGGCGGGGCGGCATTCGTATCTCGCCGGACGGATTCCCAAGAAGCTGTATGCGACGGCATCAAGTCCGGATACGGGTGTGGTGATGCCGCGCGGGTCGTGATACTGAGGTTCAGCGTTTCGGCGACTCCACTGCGGGTGGCGCTGGTGGTTCCAACGTCTTCACTTCCGGCGGGCGCACGTTTTCCGGCGTCTGAGGCACTTGCTCCGTCAGTCGGTTCGGCTGGCCCGGCAGCTTTTCGAGGGTGAAGCCATCGTACAGCTGACCGGTGGCCGTATGGGCCTCGAACTTGAGCTGGTTTCCATTGATGTGAATGATCTGATACAGCTGGGTGTCTTCGGCGACACGACTGAAGATGGGGCGGTGTTGGGCGGCGTACATTTTGGGACCGCTGACGGAGACAACGTAAACGGTGCCAGATTCTGGGACTTGTTTAGCAAGTCCGGTGGTGGTGTTTTCGCCGTGCATGAGTCCAGTGCGCCCATAGGAGTGGTCATGACCTTGCAGCACGAGGTCGACCTGGTACTGATCGAAGACCGCTTGCCACGCGGTACGAATCATCACGTTGTCCCGCCCCAGGGCAGTGGAGTAGAGCGGATGGTGAAAGGTGATGATGGTCCATTTCTGCGGATTGTCAGCCAGGACGGTGTGGAGCCACTTGGCCTGAACCAGGTGGCGGTCATTCGAGTTCAGAGAGATGATCCGGACCCCCTGATAGTCCATGTAATAGACGGTTTCCTCCAGCATTTTTGGCCCGTTCTTGGGAAACGCGAAGGACGGCTTCCAGTATTTGGTCAGTTCAATTCGCGTCGGAATGCCAGCCACCTTGCTAATCACGTTGTATTCGTGATTCCCGGGAGTCGCGATACAGGGGATCATGGCATGCAGCGCTCCTCCCGCCTGGAACCACTCGCCCCAGTCAGCGTCGTTTTCGGATCGGTTGATGAGATCCCCGGCATGCAGCATAAAGGCCGCCTTGGGAGCATCGCGCACGGCCTCGCGGATCACGCGCGACCACATCGAGCGGATGTCGTTCTGGGCATCGCCAAAATAGATAAAGCTGAATGGCTCGGACTGGGAACTTGCCGTCTGGAACTGAAACCACTCGCTCCAGTTTTCGCCATCGCCGACTCGGTAGGCGTACTTGGTCTTGGGCGTCAGTGCCGTGAACGACACCGTATGGCAGTGGGTCGGTCCGGAATCGGTCTCCAGCGGTGTCGTGACTGATGAGACCTGTTTTGCGGTTTTGGGGAACCCGGGCCCATCCGTTGCGACGGCGATCTCGGCGATCCCCAAAGTGACAGCGGAGGAGGTTCTCCATGTGACCGCCGCAGATGTCGTCGGATCGCCTTCCCAACTCAGTAGAATGCGGGAGGGGATTGCGGTGGGCTGATGGATTTCCGCGTCGGGGACTTTGTGAGCATGTGGCTGCGGACCATCGTGGGAGAATACGAGCGAGGCCGTAGCCAGCCACAGGCCGCCACACCACAACAGATCACTTCCACGCATGGGGTCCACCTTGTACCGAGTCCAGGTTTACTTAGGTCTTCCCACGAGTGTGATCTGGTGTCCGTTGAGCGTCAATCCTGGAATCGCACTGGAGAAAGACTGGTGAGCATCGTACGATGGTCGTCTTCACATCCGAACACGGGTGCGTTGAGGGGGCCGTAGCTCAGCGGTTAGAGCAGGCGACTCATAATCGCTTGGTCGCGGGTTCGATTCCTGCCGGCCCTATTTGCGATTCCCCTATTTGCGATTCACAGTCCATCGGCTGGCAGTTGCTGCTGCCGACGGGTTGCGAACTTCCAGGAGTGGCTGTGATGGCAGGTCTCGGACGACCACGATTCTGGGGAATGTGTGCCGCGCTGGGCTGGGGGCTGATCAGCTCGGTCGCCGGTCCGGTCCTCGCCCAGAACTTTCTACTCCCCTCGGGGGGTGAATTGACTCCAGAACAGAGCCTGCTGAATCGACTCCCGCGTGAACCTCGCTTGCAGTCGGAAATCAATGCCGCTCGGGCCCTGCTGGCTGCCGAGGACTATGAGGCCGCAATTGACGGTTTGCAGCAACTGCTGGAAGTTTCCGAGGACTCGTTTGAGGTCGAGGAGAATCGACCCACGGGCAGTTTGCTCGAGCGTGTCGAGTCGCTCCTGCGAGGGATGCCCCCCGAGGCCATTGAGGCCTATCGACGGCGTTTCGAGCCGCTGGCAGCCCAGCATCTGGCAGCGGCCCGGACCAGTGGTGACCTCACGGAACTCTTGACAGTCGTCCGCGTCTACCCACTGACCATGGCAGCATTGGATGCCGCGCAGTCGGTGGCCGAGATCGCCTACGATCAGGGAGAAACCGCCTTGGCGGCCCGGTTGTGGGAACGACTCTTGCCAGGCACAGAGATGGGTGCCCAGCGCACCACCCGACTGATTCGGATTGCACAGGCCTGGACTCTGGCGGGACAGCCAGAGGCTGCGAAAGACGCTGTACGCGAACTCAGTACATTGGCCCAGGCGTCACCGATTGAGTACGAAGGCAAGCTGCTCACGCCACCCGCCACGGGGGATGTCCTATGGCTCAACAAGGTCTTCGGTCCCGTGGCACCGCTGGTTCCGCAACGTGCCAGCCACTGGCGTGTGGGCGGCGGCCATCCCCGTCGCTGGGGCACTGGTCCGCTGGTGTCTCCGGTACAGCGTGGCAGTTGGTCTTACCCGCTACTCGATCAATACGGACTCTATGCCAAAGGGCGCGAGCAGAAGGTCTCCGCGATTCTGAATGACTTGGAGACGCGCTACTTACAGACAAAGATCCTGGACCCCCAGATTCCGCTCGTGATTGGATCGCCCCTCGTCGACGGGGATACAGTGCTGGTTCAAGGACTCGGTTCGGTCAAGGCTCTGGATGTCCGGACCGGTGAATTGCGGTGGTCCGGAGTCGTCGTCGATGAGACGTTTCTGTATCTGTTTGAACGCGACTATCAAGAAGGCGATCCTGCGAAAGCACAGCTCCACGACTTGTACCTCGGCCAACGAGCTTGGTTGAACCAGACCGGGGCCTCCCTGGCCAGTGATGGGCGACAGGTCTACGCCATCTCCGGAACCGGGATGTTTGGGGTCTATCCTCCCAGTCCATTCATGCGCAATCGGAACCAGGCTCCCCAAAGGGACGAGCTCACACCGCCGAGTGACAATCGCCTGCTCGCTTATGATCTTCAGACCGGCCTGCTGAAATGGGAAGCGGGAGGGCCGTCGATCGCCAACCCGCTGGATGAGGACGGACTGGGCACCGGGGGGCAGCCCCCGTTGGCGGGGACGTTCTTCCTTGGACCTCCGCTGCCGATTGACGGGCAGCTCCTGATCCTGGCTGAGGACCACGGGCAAATCCGGCTGTTCTCGTTATCGCCGGAGACAGGCCAAGCGCAATGGTCATTGCCATTACTGAATCCGGATAGCAGCATCGTGTACGACGAGACTCGTCGGCTGTATGGATTATCGCCCTCGTATGCAGGGGGACTTTTGATCTGCCCGACGGGGGAAGGAGTCGTCGTCGCGGTGGATCCGCAGCGCAGGCGTGTCGAATGGATCCAGCAGTACCAGCCGCGGCAGGGGAACATCGACCCGCGGATGGTCATGATGAACCGGATGAATCGGACGAGACCTGGAAATGAACCCCGGTTGAATCCTCTGCTCAAGGAGCGTCGCTGGATTGATGCCAATCCCGTGCTGACGGCGGGGCGAGTTTTGCTGCCCGCTCCAGAGAGCCATCAGCTCTACTGCCTCGACCTGGAGAGTGGCCAGGCCGTCTGGAGTCTGCCTCGGGGGGAGGGGCTCTTCCTGGCCGGATGCACTGAACGGCACTGCT
>JANOKO010000554.1:0-6985 GCA_031419335.1 Planctomycetota bacterium | reverse complement strand
CGTGGTCTTTTATTGAGATATGCTTCGTGAGGTGGTAGAGGCTGTTATCCTGGCGTTTGATGAATGCGAAATCATCATCGAAGTCATCTGTCCTGCGAAGTTGTCACCGCTGAATCTGGCTCCGATTCTCGCATCCGTCTCCCGCAGCCATCGCCTGCTTGTGATTGAGGAAGGGCTCGGTACGGCGGGCTTCGGAGCCGAAGTGATCGCTCGGCTCATCGAGTCTGCTCCCGCGGTGTGCCAGCGGGTGAAGCGGCTGTCATCACTCGATCATCCGATTCCTGCGTGTGCGCCACTGGAGCGAGCGATGCTGCCACATGCGGCATCGGTCCTGACTGCCATTCGAGGACTCATGGCTGATGATTGAGGTTATTCCCGTTCGCATTCCCCAGGAAACTGTGAATGACGACTTCGTGCTGATTCAGCAGTGGAGAGTCGTCGATGGTCAGGCTGTGCAATCGGGACAAGTACTCGTGGAAGTCGAGACCAGCAAATCAGTCTTCGAGATCACCAGTCCGGCCGATGGGTGGATTCGCCTGAATGCGATGTCGGAGGAAGAGGTTCCCATCGGCCAGGTGCTGTGCTATGTCGGGTCCAGTCTGGTTGTCGTGGATGCAAGTTTGCGGGAAGCACGCACACCGTCGTCCCACTCAGCGTGGCCGACTCTGGCACATGCAGAAGATGCTAACGCATTGTCGCATCAACATGGGGCGTCCGAGACACAGGCTTCCAGACCTCTCCCCACGCCATCGGGCAGCGCAGACGACCTAATTCCGACTGTCGCGTCGACGACTCGCTTCAGCCGTCCAGCTCTGGATCTGATTCAATCTCACGGGCTATCCCAACTCGACTTTGCGGGGCACGGATTGGTGCGTCGCGCGGATGTGGAGCGCACACTGGATGGACCGCAGGCGGCATGGACCGAGACGGGCGATATCACTTCACGATCAACAACACTTGAAGCGCAGACGACACCTGCATTTCGCAGCGCGACAGGCGTACCTTTTCGTAAGGAGCCATTGGCTCGATCGAAGCGAGTGGAAACCAAGGTACTTTCCTGGAGTACGGTACAGGCCATCCGCAGCAGCGTGACCCTCATGGTCCCCACGGTGGGTCGTCACCAGTTACAAAACATCGACCCGGACGCCTCCGAACAGATCACAGCCCATCTCATCCAATCCTGCGCTGAGTTGCTCAGGCAATTCCCACTGCTGAATGCGTGTTGCCTGGATCAGCACGTGCTGCAGTATGACTCCGTAAACATCGGTTACGCGATCGATGCGGGGCACGGATTAAAGGTGGCCGTGCTGCGAGACGCGGATCGACGGTCCGTGATCAGTCTGATCGACGAACGACAGCGGCTGATCGCTGCATATCTGAATCAGACACTGATGCCCGCTGACCTGTCCGGGGCCACCTTTACGATCTCGGACTTGTCGGGAACCGGAATGACGACATTTGATCCTCTGATCTCTGAGGGGCAAGCGGGGATTTTAGGGATCGGAGGAGAGTTCTCGATCGTGGCCGGTCAGACAGCCTTTCACCTCGTGTTGTCTTTCGACCATCGCCTCGTCGAGGGGCGCGTGGCGGCAATGTTTCTCAACCAACTCAAGGATCAGGTGATCACCTTTGAGCAAGCACTGCTGGCGTCCCATGCTTCTGCTCTGAATGTCTCCGAATCTTGTTGTGCTCGCTGCGGGACATCAGAGTCGCAAGCTGCGAAGCGGAACCACTTTCTGGTCTCAGTGGCTGGGCCACAAAACAGACCAGCCTGGATTTGCACCATTTGTTTGCAGGGCCGCTAGTGGCTCACCCATTTGAACTTGTCAGGTCACAGCAATCGCCAAGTGCGCTATCCCGCGTTCTGGCGAACTCAGCGACCTCATATCTTCACGTTGGCGGTCCGCTTGTCTCTTTGACACGATGCACGAGTTGAGATTCCGGAACCCATCATGATTCATTCACGTTCGCTCGGCATTCGCTTGTTTGAAATCACAACCACGTTGATTTATCAGTTTGCGCAGCCGGTGATTTCGACGGCGAGCTTTTTCTGGATTGTGAAATCTCTCGCCAGTGGCCTCGATGGTGTGTGGACTGCCTCTGGTGCGATCTGGTTGGCGGTACTGCCACTGCTTTACATTGCTTGGCTGATCTGGTTTCTCTTGCTCTGCTCGTTGGAAACCCAGGTTCACAGCCTCTATATGCACTATCGCAAACCAGCACGCGCGACGCAGTCCGATGGCTTTCGAAGTTGGCTGTTCCTGAATGCCTCTCTGATGCTGTATTTGCGTATGAGACTGGTGCTGTCGCTTCCCTTGGTGGAAGCATTTCTCCCCATGCAGGGGTTGCGACATCTGGTGCTGTTGTCCTATGCCCGGGCAACTCATCTGGGGCGTGACAGCCTGGTTCTCGGGACACTGTTTGATCCAGACATTACCGAAGTAGGGGAGTCCGCGATCATCGGCTCTGGCAGTTCGGTGCTCGCCCACAGTATGACATCGAATGCCGACGGCAGTCTGTTGCTGGTGACTTCGCCGATCACGATTGGCCCGCGTGCGGTGATTGGAGGATCTGCTCAAATCCATCCAGGGGTTCGCATCGGTGCAGACTCCATCATCGAGCCAGCGAGCTACGTGGCAGCGTTTACACAGATCGGAGACGGCGAGGTCTGGGGCGGTAGTCCCGCACGGTTCATCCGCCTGCGTAATGCTCCCTCATTGCCGGAACAGACGCACGTGGCTGGTGTGGGAAACATTCCACTTCTGGACGATGCCACGGAAGTCATTTTGTTGCAATTGGTAGCCAAAGTCCTGCACCGGCCCATTGAGTTTGTGACTCCGACTCTGTCAGCACTCGTTACGTCGGCCTGGGATTCGCTCGCACAACTGGGGATGACGATTGAGCTGCAACGACAATTCGGTATTCTATTGACCAATCAAGAGGGCTTTCGCCTGCGGTCGATGGCGAACCTGCGCGAGGTGATCTGGAAGTCGCGAGCCGCAGAACCAGGTCGCAGCGGAAGCTGATTCCGTGTGTGACTGATTCCACATCATGTAGCATCCGCTTCTCATGAATCCCCTATGTCGGCGCACAGAGTGCTTTCAAGGCATCTTTTCGATCATGCTTCGCGGGTCATGCCGATCTGGATCGCGAACGATTGACCCCGGTCTCCCTCATCGCAGGATGATTCTGATGTTTCGCACCTCGGTGTTCTTGTCAGTCCTCGTATTCGTCTCCTTCACACTCAGCTCCCTTCAGGCGGAAGAGGTCACTCTCTCTGAGAAGGGGAAAATCGAGCAGCTCATCCAGCGAGTGGAGAGCCTCAAAGGCTCGAAGTTCATTCGCAACGGAGCGGAATTCGATGCCCAGACGGCGGGGAAGTTTCTCAAGGGGAAATGGGACTCAAACAAATCCAAGATTACGACCGCTGCGGATTTCATCGCGATCGCTGCCACGAAATCGACGACCTCGGGCAAGCCGTACTTGCTTCGGTATGCTGATGGGAAAGAGATCTCGAGTGCGGAGTTCCTGACTGCGGAACTGAGGGCCATCGAAACGTCTCGCGCCAACACGGTGCAGAAGCCTAACATCATTCTCATCATCACCGACGACCAGGGATACGGCGATCTGGCTTGTCACGGCAACCCGTCGGTGAAGACACCGAACATTGACGCTCTGGCCGCCGTGTCGGTACGGCTGACGAATTTTCACGTCAGCCCGACCTGTGCTCCGACCCGCTGTGCGCTGATGACCGGGCGGCATGAGTTCCGATCGGGGGTGACGCACACGATCCATGAGCGAGAGCGGATGGCCCTCTCGGCCACCACGTTTCCTCAGTTACTCCAACAGTCCGGGTACGCGACCGGGATCTTCGGCAAGTGGCACCTCGGTGATGAAGCCGTCTATCAACCGAACCGACGCGGATTCAGCGAGGTGTTCATCCACGGTGCTGGCGGCATCGGCCAGTCCTACCCCGGCAGTTGTGGGGATGCTCCCGGGAATTCGTACTTTCACCCGGCTGTGCTGCACAACGGGACATTCGTGAAGACACAGAAGTACTGCACCGATGTCTTCTTTGAGCAGGCCCTGACCTGGATCGAAACTCGAAAAGAGCAGGGGCCATTCTACGCACATATCTCTACCAACGCGCCGCACGCGCCGCTCGACTGTCCTCCGGAGTACGAAGCGAAGTACGCTCACCTCAACGATCCGCAGAGGGCGAAGTTCTACGGCATGATTACGAACATCGACGACAACGTGGGGAAGCTGCGAGCACAGATGAAGGAGTGGGGGCTGGACCGCGACACGCTGCTGATCTTCATGACCGACAACGGAGGAACCGCTGGGGTGCAGGAGTTCAATGCCGGGATGCGTGGTTCGAAGGTGACTCCCTGGGAGGGAGGGACACGAGTCCCGTGTTTCCTCCGCTGGGGGGAGCATTTCCCGGCAGGGGAGCGGTCGCAGCTCACGGCTCACGTCGACTTGTTTCCGACACTGCTGGGAATGGCGGGAGCGACGGTCCCTCCAGAAGTCGCCGCAAAGCTCGAAGGCCGTGATCTGCTGCCCGTCTTAAAGTCCGTGGACGCCCCTTGGGAGAATCGCATCCTCGTCACACACATGGGGCGATGGGAAAAGGGCCGGGTCGCCGGGGCCAAGCACACGAACTGCAGCATTCGCGACGAGCGATTCACGCTCGTCTCAGTTGGCAAACAGCCTACCTGGCAGTTGTTCGATCTGAACAGCGATCCGGGGCAGTTAACCGATGTCCGTGGGAAATTCGCAGAAGCAGCCACGCGACTGGAGAAGGACTATGATGGCTGGTGGGAGTCGATCCAAGCGGACTTGGTCAATGAGGATGTTGTGCCGTCTACGGAGAATGCGTTCAAGACACTGTATCGACTGCAGTTTCCAAACGAATAAGGACGCGGAAGAAATCCAGCGGGTTGCAATCTCCGGGCTGATTACACTCGATCGATCGCTCTTTCCAGTCGTGCGATAGACCGCTCACGTCCCAACAGTTCCAGGCACTCAAACAGACCCGGTCCGGCGGTCTTACCCGTCAGGGCCAGGCGCAGAGCGTGAACCAGTTGGCCCATCTGCAGGCCGCGCGATTCGATCCATGCGTGGATTACCGGGTCGAGTGAAATGGCTGTGAAGTCGGGAGTGGACTCCAACAACTGGATGAGGTCACGCAGCAGAGGCACGGCCAGCGCATCGTCGCGGAGGCGTTTCTGGAATGACTTCTCGTCGTAGCGCAGCGCCTCATCCACCTCGAAATACTCTTCGTACCCCAGGATGTCCGACAGTAGCTTCAGACGTGGACCGAGAGCCGCAATCAACCGCCCTACGAACGCCTTCTGCTCCGGCGTCGCAGGCCACGCGATCTGCCCCGCCCGCTCTAGGTACGGCAGGCATAACGCCACTTTGTCCTCCAGAGACCGCTGTCCCATCCAGTATTCCTGGTAGGCCAACAGTTTGTCCGGGTCGAGCCCTGCTGGTCCCTTCACCACGCGGTCCAGCGTGAAGTGTTCGGTCACGAACTCCAGCGACATGTTCTCGGTCTTGTCATCCAGCGACCATCCCAGTCGCGAGAGGGCATTGAGTACCGCCTCCGGCAGGAACCCCATCTGCTCATAGAACTCGACCATGACTGGGTTCAGGGCCTCCGACACCGCCAGCCCCAGCTTCGGCAACACCGCATCCCCCATATCGAACAGTTTCTTGAACTGCGGGTTCGATCGATACTTGCCGATCTCGCGCTTGCTGAGTTTCTTGGTTGTGGCCGGTGCGGCCACATACGGAATGTGCGCGAACTCAGGCGGCGTGGCACCGAGCGCCTTCAAGACCAGCATCTGCACCGCGGTGTTGGTCAGGTGTTCTTCGGACCGAATCACATGCGTGATGCGGAGGTCGATATCATCGATCACCGACGCGAAGTTGTAGAGAGCCGACCCGTCTCCGCGCTGGATCACCGGGTCGGGCATCAGGTTGCAGTCCCACTCCACAGCGCCGCGAATGTGGTCGTGGATCGACACCTTCTCTCCGCGCGGCGCCAGCAACCGCACCACATACGGCTGCCCCTTCGCGTCAAGGTCGGCGACCTCGGCGGGCGAGAGTGCGAGCGACTGGCGACTGCTCACGTACTGCCGCTTCTCCTTCTCGGCGGCGTCGCGATCAGCCTTCGTCTGCTCGGGCGACTCAAAATCCTTATACGCCTTGCCCTCAGCCAGGAGCTTCGCAGCTGCGGCGCTGTACTTATCCGAGCGCTGGGACTGGAAGTATGGAGCATGCGGCCCGCCGATCTCGGGGCCCTCATCCCAGTTCAGGCCCAGCCACTTGAATGCCCGCAGGATCGGCTGGAGCGCCTCTTCGCGGTTTCGCTGCTGATCAGTGTCATCGATCCGCAGGATGAACTGGCCGCCGTGCTTTCGGGCCCACAGCCAACTGAACAGCGCGGTCCGCATGCCACCGATGTGCATGTAACCGGTCGGGGAGGGGGCGAAGCGGGTGCGAACGGAGTGCATGGGTGGCTCGGGAAAAGAACTGTCAGCGGTCAGCCAGAGGAAGTGTTTTCGTGTAACGAAATAGCGTCAGGCATCAGACCGGCGCTGATGTACCCCGAAGGGGTTAGACGGGATAGCCCAGGGTCGCGACCGAAGGGCGCGCACCCTGGGAAACTTCGGCCCGTCAGTCTCAACCCTGAAGGGGTTGTACACTCGCTCACCCATTGTAAAACCCCTTCAGGGTTTGTTCCTCTCGTCACATCAACCCAGGGTAGGCTCCCGTTGGTCGCCAACCCTGGGCTATCTCCTGCAACCCCTTCGGGGTACAGAGAGGGGGTGCCGTGGGGGCTAATTGTTCTGCTGGCACAGTTCCTGCCACAGCTTCCGATAATACTTCAGCAACAGCTCCCCGTGCACCGGGTCGAGCTTCTCGCCGATCTCGACCAGCGTCACGCGGTCGTACTTGATCCGCTTCAGTTCGC
>JANOKO010000553.1:0-1126 GCA_031419335.1 Planctomycetota bacterium | reverse complement strand
GGAAACCAAGTCCGAGCGCCAGTAACACATGGCGGCAGCATTGACTTAGTCCAAAAAAAACACTAACTCTGCCCGCCTCAACAGCGCAGGGAGCATTCCACAATCCGTAGCGCAGACCCAGCTATTGGACAACGGTCATACCCACAAGAAAAAACGTGCGCAGTCGCCGGACAAACACTCTCAGGGGGCAGCGGTGCCCACAAGTCTATGACGAACCACACGACAGGGAGATCCGGCAAACAGACCGACTCGACCAGCACTGCCCCGCCACACAAGCAGGAACAACCACAAGGACGACCAGGCTGCGGGGGAATTCCCTTTTGGGAGGTATCTTCAGCAGGGTTTTGTTGTAGACAGTGCGAACAGCACGCGGGGCTTAGTGTCCGCGAGAGTTCTCCACGGTCATGAATACAACATCGATTCGATCCAAAGCCACCCCAACACATCACGGGGCAAGTGAGTGTGAACGCGATCAGGAATGAGATGAAGTACCGCATGGTGTTACATTTCATGCTATCGGCACTAGACAGATGATTCAATCCCAGTTGGAATGATTCGGCCAAATCATGTGCCGCCAGATTTTACGGCCAGGGCTGGGGCACGAACTGGACTTGGGACCACGTGTCCTCCTGCGGCCTTACGGGCCAGTCATACGCCCAGAAACACCAGCCGCGAGGCGAGCGGCCAGTCGAATCATTTCCGCCAAACTTCCGAAGTCTTCGGAGACTTCGGAAGTCTCTTGGTGTGCTTCTCCTGAGCAGAATGGCCAGATCTTCAGCCCTCGGAGTTCCAAGCCGGTCCACGTTCCAGGGGCGTGGACTTGGATGGAAGAATGCCCAGCCCGTGGGGCATCCAGAGTCGTGCCAAACAATCTGGTCAGAGCCGATGACAAGGGGGCCGAGATGACGGCACCACAGACAGACGGCGAAACGCAAACACGGTGCCAGGGTGAATTGAGGAATCTTGAAAAGACATGCAAGACTGCTGTTGACATTTCGTGGTCGCGAAGGGAATGATGAACACGCCGCGCGGTCGCGTCACGGCATGCGGCATGTTCGAGAGTGGGGGCTGATCGTGATTTCAGTGCTTTCCCGATGGACGAAAAGTCTTGCGGCCCGCCTTGGGA
>JANOKO010000552.1:0-1469 GCA_031419335.1 Planctomycetota bacterium | reverse complement strand
TGGTAAGACTGCCTCTGGCTTCCCCAGGAGTGGCTGAGGCGCAATCAGACGTGATAGTTCCAAACAAGCATCTTCTCCTCCCAACGTCCAAATACCAAACCTCTCTCCGCACCCAACTCTTTTACGCACCCCCAAGAGCTGGGGCCAGTGAGCTGCGGCATTTGCCACGTCGACCCTGCATCGGCACCCTCCTGACTGAGGATGCCCACTCACGCCCCAGCCACCCCGCCGACTCAACTGGCAAGCCCTCTTGTTCCTGCGTCACCCACGTCGCCCGATGGGCAACCTGGGCCACACGGCGATTGGCCGGGTGGATTGTCTCTTGGTAGACTGAGGGCCGGATGCCGATTCGATCACTCCTCGGAGACACCCCATGCCTCGTTTCTTGTGCTGTGCTGCACTGCTTCTCGTCCTGTCTCATATGGCTCAGGCCGATGTCGGCGTAGGGGCCAAGCCGGTCGAGGGGGCGGTCGTCCTGATCGATGGCTCGCGTGAGACGCTGGATGCCAAGTGGACTTACTGGCAAGGCCCTGGATTCAAGTCTTCGCTACCGATCAAGTGGAAGATTGTCGACGACCCGATCAATGGCGGCACAGCTGTCCAAACGGCGGATCCTGCAGCGGCTGGTGGACGGTTTGGGGCAGCGGACATCGTGACGAAGCAGTTGTTTCGCGACTTCCGGCTGCACATTGAGTTCTTGATCGTTAAGGCGGGTGGCAACAGCGGCGTGTACCTTCAGAACCGCCATGAGATTCAGGTGCTGGACGGCGACAAAACTACGCATGGGTTGGGTGCGATTATCAACGAGAGCGAATCGCCGTACTCCTTTTACAACGGACTGGGCCAATGGAATTCATACGATGTGACCTTCCGAGCCGCTCGGTTCCAGGACGGCAAGCGATCCGAGAAGGCGCGCGCAACGATGTACTTCAACGGACACAAGGCCCATACCGAGTTCGAGATCAATCAGGTCTGGGGAGGGCCAAACTCGGGGATCGATGGCGGCAACGAAGGTGGAAAGGGTATCACAGACACCCCCGGTGGCTTGAAGCTGCAAGACGAGGGACACGATGTCCGCTACCGAAATACCTGGATTCAAGAGTTGAATCTCAAAGAACCCAAGACCGACTTCGCGGAGCCAGTCGCGGCTGCGTTAGCTCCCAAGTAGTATCTCGAAAGCAGAGTGTTGGAGTCGACCGACATCACTGTTCAGCCAACTGGTCTGGCCCCGTTTCGGACAAGGGATGCATGTTTGAGGATCAAGGAAAATCGTCGTCACCCGAAGGCGCGGGTGCGGGTGCTCCCCAAAGTCGCCGGATTCTCCGAATCTGGTGTGGGCGATGTTCTCGCCGCACTAGAGCACTTTCGTAATTCCTCTTCAGCCGATTCACGGGCTTTGCTAGAGTCCCGCCAGTCAAGGAGGACTGCGATGGGGAAGCCATATTCGGTGGACTTGCGGATGCGGGTGG
>JANOKO010000551.1:0-2336 GCA_031419335.1 Planctomycetota bacterium | reverse complement strand
CTGCTCCTCTTCCCCCCCCTCCGTGCCTCCGTGTCTCCGTGGTGAATACTCTGCCTGGCATACAGAAATGTCTGCCCGACTGGCTGAACTCGGGGGGCTGACGCCACCCCGCTCGCCTTTCACTCGCTCCTCAATCTCTCTCCGCAACCGCGACACCTCTTCGGAAAGCTCTGTTGTCCTCCCCGGTCCCTCGCCGCGCCAGAACGGAATCGTCGGCGGTGCCCCGTGGGCATCATGCACGAGTAAATCACTCCCGCGCAGGGCCTCGATCTGCCACGATGTGTTCCCTAACAAAAACACATCCCCGGCCATGCTCTCGATGCCGAACTCCTCGTCGACTGACCCGACGACGGTGTGTTCCGGCTGGGCCATCACGCGGATCACATCAGTCTCGGGAATCGCCCCACCGTTGTTGATCGAGGTCAGCCGCGCGTTCGGCCTGGCCCGCAGCCTCCGATGCACATGGTCATGGTGCAGCAGCGTGTGAATCCGCCCGCCGGTGTCAGTGACGCCTTCACTCAAGAACTTGACGACCGCGTCAAACTGCGACCGCCGCAAGGTCCGGTACGGCTCCGCTCGGCGGAACCGGTTGTAGAGATCATCCGTGTTCCACTCCCCGGTCGCGACTTCGGCCACGATCTGCTGGGCCAGCACATCCAGCGGAGCAATCGGCACCGGCGTTTGATCGAGCCGACCGCCGCGAATCGCCTGCACCAGGGCCATCGCTTCGAGGAGTTCATCGCGAGTTAGTGCGAACAACCGCCCCTTGGGGATCAGTCCCAAGGCATGTCCCGACCGCCCAATGCGTTGCAGAAACGTGGCGATCGACCTCGGCGATCCAATCTGAATCACGAGGTCGATGTACCCCACATCGATCCCCAGTTCGAGCGACGCCGTCGCCACGACCGCCTTCAAATCACCGGTCTTGAGCCGCTGTTCGGTCTTGAGTCGAATCTCCGCCGAGAGCGACCCGTGGTGGCTGCTGACCGCTTCATCACCGAGGATCTGCGTCAGTTGAAACGTCACTCGCTCGGCCATGCGGCGGGTGTTGACGAAGATCACCGTGCTGCGGTGCGTGTTGATGAGTTCGACGATGCGGGCATTGACCTCGGCCCATGACTCATGCGAACAGACCGCACTGAGTTCGCTCTCGGGGGTTTCAATGCCGAGGTCGAGTTGCCGCTGATGGCCGACATCAATGATGGAGCAGTCGACCGGTCGCGATGAGGGAGCCGGGCGGCTAGCGATCTGCCCCGCACGGTCGACCTCCTCATGGCACCCCGGCCCCTCGGGTTCCGGCAGCTTCTCCCTCGGCGGCGGTTCAACCGGCACCGGGTCGAGAGTCTCCCCGGCCCCAACCAGGAACCGGGCCATGCGCTCGATCGGTTTCTGGGTGGCCGAAAGACCGATGCGCTGGAGACGAGGCGAGCGGGGCGGCGTCAGCCCCCCGAGTTTCGGCAGTGGGGCAGACATTCCTGTCTGCCGATCGGAGAATTCACCACGGAGGCACGGAGACACGGAGGAAAGAGGGGAGACAGAGTCGCCGGCTGACTGCTGATCGCTGATTGCTGACTTGTTCTCCGTGCCTCCGTGCCTCCGTGGTGAATCCTCTTCAGTACAGACAGAAATGTCTGTGCCACTGACTGGACTTCTCGGGGCGCTGACGCGACCCCGCTCGCCGACGAGATGTTCCAGCCGCTCCAGGCTCAGCGCCAAATGCGACCCGCGTTTGTCCCTCGCCAGTGCATGGATCTCATCGACAATGACCGTATCGACGGTCGACAGCGCCGTCCGCCCCTTCACCGAGGTCAGCAACAGGTACAACGACTCCGGCGTCGTCACCAGAATATGCGGCGGGTGCTTCACCAGCTTGGCCCGGTCGTACGCCGATGTGTCCCCCGTGCGCAGCCCAACCCGTAGCGGAGGCAACACCTCCCCGGCCTCTTTCGCGAGCTGGCCGATCTCCGCCAGCGGCCCGCTCAGGTTCTTCTGCATGTCATTCGACAAGGCCCGCAGCGGCGAGATGTAGACCACCCGCATCTCGTCCTTGAGCGTCCCCGCCAACCCCTCGCGCAGCAACCGGTCAATCACCGCCAGAAACGCCGTCAGCGTCTTTCCACTGCCGGTCGGAGCGGCGATCAACGTATGCCGTCCGGCAGCAATCTCCGGCCACCCGCGCACCTGCGGCTGGGTCGGACCGGCAAACCGGGACGAGAACCACCGATCGATGATCGGATGAAAACCGAAACGCGACACAGACACTCCCTCCATGCGGGAACTGCCAATTATACTTACAGTCCTGTGAGTGATCATACCCGGCACGACAGCGGCGGCGA
>JANOKO010000550.1:0-2395 GCA_031419335.1 Planctomycetota bacterium | reverse complement strand
GCAGCAGCGCCAGATCCAGCAAATCGAAAAGATGCGATCGCAGTTTGCTGTCGAGGAGGCAAGTGGCCTGTTTCATTCAGTTTTCTGAGCTCCGAAGTTCAGCTGTCCTGTTGCATGAATCCAGGAAGCGCTGTGGCGTTCGATGCCGAACCAGGCTGTGGGCTCTGCAGAACATCCTGCGACCGGAGCAGCAACGTAACTCGCTACAACTGGGAGCATGCGGATCGAGACCTCGACCCACGGACTGGCAGTTGGAACGGCATGGTCGAGCAGCGGGTTCGTGCCTCCCAGCGCGTCAATGAACGTCCCCTGAATGGAAAGGCCCTGAACCTGCCCCATCTCCGCTCCCGCCCCGGCGACGACCTGACGGAGCGACAACATCCCGCCGACTGCCTGGAACGTCTCGGCGGGCACGCGCACAATCAGTTCTAGCGGCGCATGCAGCGGCTTGCACCACACCCAGATCCCAATGGCTGTGCCCGGGACGAGGGCGAGTGGCTCCCAACCGGTCGATGCGGGGCGCAATGCGAAGTCCATAGTTACGTGGGACGGGCCCATTGGCCCGTCCTTCCCCTGCACTCATCGTGGATGAACAGGACGGGCCACTGGGCCCGTCCTACGACTCACTTCCTCTTCCGCAGCACGTAGATCACGTCTTCCGAGCGCGGGCCGATCACAATCGGATCGTGAATGTCGCACAGAAAATCATACGTCTCCACCAGCTCCAGTGTGGGCACCGATGCGATCAATTCCCGCATCTGGGCGGATGTGTAGGTCCGGTAGTGCATCTCGTCTTCAATCTTGAGCTGCTTCGTCGGCGTATGCACATCGAGCGTCATGCCGAGATGTTCCATGCGACCGGGGATGTCGATCTTCTTGGTCCACATGAACGAGGCGACCGTGAGTGTGCCGCGTTTGGCGAGCCATGACTCACCGGGAATCGGCTTCCCTTCGGTCGGCATCAAGTGCAGGCCAAGCAGGTAGATCCCGCCCGGGGCCAGAGCGTCCGACATGCACCGCAAATGGTCGTGGGCATGCTGCTCCGTGGGCAGGTGCCGCACCGTGTTGATCAGATTGAACGCCGCATCGACCGGCCTCTTCAACCGGAAGTCGGACATGTCTCCGACCACCCCGGTCTCGGGGAACCCCGCCTTTCCCAGCTTCTTGTTGCAGTAGTCGATCGCCTTGGGATTGAGATCATTCCCCGCGACCTTGTACCCCCGTTGTGCCAACTTGACCATCAGTCGACCGGTTCCGCAGGCTGGCTCGAACACCGACTTCACTTTTCGCTCGGCATGCTTCTCAAAGGCGAGTTCCAGAAAGTCCGTCTCCTTCTTCCAGTCCGCCCCGAAGATCACATCGTAATAGACCGGGTAGTCATAGATGCTCCCTGAAACCGTTTTGATCCCGTGGGGCTTGGACTTGGACGAAGCAACAGGACGCGACACAACGACTCCTTCAGATGAGTGGGGATAAAGCCGGGAGGGATTCTAGTCAGGAACGGAATGGATCGGCCACTGAACGAGTTTGAACGAATCGGTCGTATGGTGAGGCGATTGAGATGGAGCTTTGCCAAGTGGACCTTTACGATTGCGTTGACCCATTCGGAACAGGGCAGGGGACTCGTATGAAGATCGCTGGAATCCAGATGGACATCTCGATCACCGACAACGCGGGGAACGTCGCGCGGATGATTGAACAGTTGCGAATCACCGCGCGTGAGGGAGCCCGACTCACCATCTTCCCCGAGTGCGCGGTGCCCGGCTACTGCTTTGGTTCACTGGCGGAAGCGCGCCCGTATGCCGAGCCGATCGACGGCCCCTCCATCCAGGCGATGTCGGTCGCCTGCCGCGAGCTGAACTGTTATGCGGTCTTCGGCATGCTCGAGCGAGACGGCGAGCGGGTGTTCAACGTTGCAGTGCTGACCGGGCCAATGGGTGTCGTCGGCGTCTATCGCAAGGTCCACCTGCCGTATCTGGGCGTCGACATGTTCACGACGCCAGGGGACAAGCCATTCGCGATTCACGAGGTCGAGGGGGTCAAGATCGGCATGCTGATCTGTTACGACGCCGCCTTTCCCGAGGCCGCCAGAACGCTCGCCCTGCTGGGGGCCGATCTGATTGTCCTCCCCACCAATTGGCCCCCAGGAGCTGAAACGATGGCAAGTTGCTCCATCCCCTGCCGCGCGATGGAGAACCAAGTTTACTTTGCAGCTGTGAATCGAGTCGGCCAGGAGCGGGGGTTCCCGTTCATCGGCGAGAGCAGCCTCTGTGCCCCCAACGGCCAAGTGCTGACCCACGCCGCTGGCACCGCCCCCGCGATCCTTTATGCCGAGATCGACCCACTGGTCTCCCGCCAGAAGCGGATCGTCCGCGTCCCCGACAAACACATCATC
>JANOKO010000549.1:0-3281 GCA_031419335.1 Planctomycetota bacterium | reverse complement strand
CGCCGGTCCACACCTGGAACAAGTTCGATTCGTCGACCAGTACCGAGGCAAGCATATCCCGGCGGGCAAGAAGTCGTACGTCTTCTCAATGTCCCTCCGCGCCGCCGATCGTACGCTGACCAGCGAAGAGATCGACGCGGTGCAAGCGGGCGTGCTGAAAGCTTGTGAATCCGGGCTCGGAGCGGTGCTGCGAGGGTAGCAGAATTCGTAAGAATTCTGGCGCATGTGGCTGCGAACTCATAATCGCTGGTAGGATGAACGAATGCCGACACCGGGAACCAGTATGTTCGCAAGGCTAGGGTATCTACTTCGGTTCCCCAAGCATCTCGCTCATTCGTTCCGAGACGGTTCCGTTTCTGAACGGGTGCAGTTCTTCGGAATGGTTATGTTCTGCATTCAGGCAAACATCATCTTCAGTTCCGATCTGCTGGAGTCTCCGTTAGACGAGAGTTTGAAGGCATACGTTTCGCTGATCACTCCCAGCATCTTATTGATCGGCATTAGCGGTTTCTGGGTTTGCTTTCGCACTTCACAGAAGACTCCGCTGCAGAACGGATTTGTCTCTCGGTTTGTCTGTCTGGGGGCACTTGTCGGCTTCTACATTTATCTGGCTTTGTTTCTGATCCTGAATGTGCTGAATCATGTCTTTGGGAAGTTTTTTCCGGTCCCTGCCATCACGAATGCGATACAGTCAACGACTACGAATGCACTCGATCTGGCCATCCTTTATAGTTATGAAATCGGTGGTTTTTGGTTACTGAATCACTTGATTGCTGAGTCGTATCCCGTTGTCCCGCCATCGTTGTGGGACGGCAACACTCCTTCGAAACGAATCGTTTCAAAGGTCACAGAGGTCAAGTCCGTCGACTTTCAGGAGGTCAAGCGATTGCTCAAGGAAGCGGTTCGTCAGACGCTCAACACACTCCGAACCGATCATCCTGATGAAAGATTCTATGCGTTTGCCCTCTATGACGCAGACGGGGATTGCGTCTGCCCTTCCGCGAATTCGGAGGAGAAGTACCAGTCAACCATCATCCGCAACAGGTGTACCGATACCGATGAGCGATTCCAGTATCGCTGGGGGACCGCCGAATGGGGCTACGAAGCGGTCGAATATGGCCCCTTTGATGAAGCCCGGGAGCTGTTGTCGCTGGCCTCCAATGACGATTGGATGGAGTTTCAGGCAGCCTCTTTCGGAGCGAGCATTTTCGCTCTTCAGGAACTGGCGGAAGAGGGATTCTTCGGCACCGGGGAATCTTGCATGACCGTCTTCTTCAGCCTCAGTGACGATGAGAATGCGGGTTGGTTGGAATGGGAGTCAGCCAGACGGATCAATCCCCCCGAGGTCTTTGCCGCATTCGAGCGGGAATGGCGGATCGCCGCTGCAGATCACTGGGGAGTGATCGACGGCAAACCATACGGCGGCGCGTTGGCGACTGTCTTTCAGCGGATGTTTGGATCGACACCATGACGGTTTGACTCACAGACTTCGTAGTCCCACCACATTCGATGCGGTTCTTTGGAATGGTGGGCCAGCGCCCAAAGCGGCTGGTCCCTCCCTACGTCACTCTTCTCGCGTCGATGGCAGCACCGAACGCTTACTCGGAAGTGACCTACCGGGACCGCCCCCCCTCCCCCGAGTGCTGGCTGTCTCCAGTAGCCATCAGCGTGACAGGTCCACGCCCGTGAAGTGATACTGCCGAGTGCGGGCGTCGTACACAAGGACGACGCCGGCATCTTGCAGGGCGGCCAGGTCGCGAAACAGGGTTCGTTGGCTCATTCGAAACTGACCTTGCAACTGCCACGAATGAAAGAACCGGAGTTCTTGAATCATCAACAGCAGACGCACCAGTCGATTGAAGCGGGCGACACGATGAGGCGGGCGAGATGTTTTCACTGCTGCGATCATGAGTCCGTTCCAAGTTGGGCAGGGAGTAGCGGTTTTGCCGCGAGATCCCCACAGTGGGCGGTCACATCCTGTCTGACCACTGCTGAATCGAGGCGGAAGATCGTCGGATTCAGCGATGCCAGCAATACGCGACTTTTCAATATGAGCAGGCAGCTCGATCTGGCGAAACGGCCTGGGATCTGGCGAGTCGTCCAGCGATCAGTGCTGGCCTCTGGCGAATTCGCCAGAGGCGCAGAAGCGGGTCTGATCCTCGTGGCAATTCTGCCAGGAAGGCCCTGACGCATGAACGCGGAGTCCAAACAGAACCCGCACATGAATCGATTGACTCATTGCTGCGTGTCTTCACTCTGCTGTGAGTCGTAGCACTCGTTTGTCAGTCGTGGTTGATGTAGGATCCAGAAGGTGCCAGCGCTCAGCGAATCCGATTCCCTCGACCCACATCTCGACTGATGTCTTAACACCGGAAGCTTCATGGATCTCACAATTGCCACGGCACTTCCCTTTCGTCCGCAGGTGATCAGCGTCCTGTCCAGCACCGGTCAGGTTCTGCGATTTGCGTCGATGCTTGAACACCCTTCGCATGCGCCCAATTCACGCGAACAGCAGTTGTGGTCCCTGGCGCGGAATGCCGAAGAAGTGAAGGCCGCCTTTTCGCGTTGCCATCTGGACGGAGAGACCACCGAAATGACCTTCGAGTGTGTGGCTGGCCGACCCTATCACACAGCTTTCATCCGCAGCCACGGAGCCGCCGTCGTCATTGCCATCTCAGAAGTGAGGGATCAGTCTCTATCGGAGGAAGTGACGAGCAAACTGTCCAGTCAATTGACCGAGCGGCAGTTAGAGATCTGCAAACTGCAAAGCGAAGGCGTCAATACGAAAGAAATTGGTCGTCGGTTAGGGATCTCCGAATCGGCTGTCAACTCGCATCGCAACGCCGCCATGGAGTCTCTCAACTGCGCCACGCGCGAGCAGTTGGGCGCCATGTTGGCCCGAGCCGGACTGGTCTAGCCCGTTGAAAGACGTCGGACAGGCGGCGTGACATGGAGTCGCGAAACGATGCGTCGCTGGCTGCATCGAGCGGGTCTGGCGTGGCGTCGTCCGCCCGATCGGCCTGGGTCACCAGCAACTGACGAAACATGACCCGGCAGTGATGGGTGCGTAGACCCAGCTGAATTTGGAATCGGCACCGGGCTTCACCCGCTCTGGGACAGCCGTTACGCTATAGCGACGACGAGTTTCCCACACCATCGCTTTCACACAGAACGGGACATCCAAGGAAATGACGACCTTGTCAAAACTCCTGCGTTCTGGATCTCTTTGGAGTTGCGGACTGATCGCGTATCTGATGTTCGGCTGGGTGGCCGGTGAATTG
>JANOKO010000548.1:0-5854 GCA_031419335.1 Planctomycetota bacterium | reverse complement strand
CGCCGGTCCACACCTGGAACAAGTTCGATTCGTCGACCAGTACCGAGGCAAGCATATCCCGGCGGGCAAGAAGTCGTACGTCTTCTCAATGTCCCTCCGCGCCGCCGATCGTACGCTGACCAGCGAAGAGATCGACGCGGTTCAAGCCCGGGTTCTCCAGTCCTGCGAAACCACCTTTGGGGCTCAGCTGCGAGGCTAGTCTGGAATCACTGCATGTTGGGTAACTATCAGCCGTCCGAATTTGATTTGCGGTTTTCCGTCATCGGGATTCCCGTGCGGGTGACTCCCATGTTTTGGTTGGGGTCAGTCATTCTGGGGTGGGGGGCGATGGATCTGGGGCCCCCGTTCCTGCTGATGTGGGTGATCGTTTGTTTGATTTCGATTCTGGTCCATGAAATGGGGCATGCTTTGGTGGCTCGCTGGCTGGGGTGCCATGTTATCGAGACGGCTTTGTATCTGATGGGCGGAGTGGCAGTATACCACCCCGGACGGAACCACACGCAGGGGAAATCGATCCTCATCTCGCTGGCTGGTCCAGGGGCGGGGTTCATTCTGTATTTCTTGATGCGCTATGTGATCGGGGGACCGGTCCTCCGATTTTCCGACGACAATCTGGATCCAAAAGCCACGGAATTGATCGACTGGGGAATCGGTCAGTGGCTCTACATCAACCTGTGGTGGGGGCTCATCAATTTACTCCCGGTACTCCCGCTGGATGGCGGGCATGTTTGCCGAGGGGTGTGCCTTTCCATCAGCCCGTATCGGGGGGAAGATGTGGCGCGCAAGATCAGCGTGGGAGTGGCCGGATTGGCAGCTCTCTTTTTCTTGATGAACCAACGCACCTACGCCGGGGTGTTGTTTTTGTCATTCGCGATTTCGAATCTGCAGGCGGGGCGGTATCGAGACTAAAGCAGCGTTCAAACTGGCCCTGGGACAATTGTAATCCCCTCCATCTGCTTGAGCATCCACGCGAACCGTCGCGGGACACGGCAGCGGACATGATACCGCTCGTCGGGGTAATCTTCTGACAGGATCTCGGCCCGGTCTTTGAGGAACATGAGCAGCTTGCCATGACCAGGATAGGTGTCGATGTCGAGTTCGTCATAACCGCCCGAGAGTCGTTCCGCGATGGCCCTGGCGAGGACATCAAATCCGGTTCGTTCCACGGCACTCACCGCGATCGCATTCGGATAGCGCGCGAGTAACACATCCAACAGCGACGGATCATCGATCGCGTCGATTTTGTTCAGCACCAACAGTGGGTTCTCGCTGTCGACGCCGATCTCACCGAGGACCTCCATGACCGTGGCCAACTGACGCTGAGCCTCGGGATGGCTGGCATCGACCACATGCAGTAACAAGTCGGCATGCCGGGCTTCCTCCAGCGTCGAACGGAACGACGCAACCAAATGGTGAGGCAGGTTCCGAATGAACCCCACCGTGTCACTCAGCAGGACTTCACCGAAATGCGGCAGACTCCATTTTCGCGTTCGCGTGTCAAGCGTCGCGAAGAGCCGATCTGCCACATACACTTCCGCTCCGGTGAGCGCCCGCATCAGCGTACTTTTGCCCGCGTTCGTGTACCCCACCAGCGACACAGTCAGCACGTCTTTCCGCCCGGCGACTTCGCGCTCCCGACGTTTCTCGACACTTCCCAACTTCCGCTTGAGTTCCGATATCCGCGTATCGATCAGGCGGCGGTCGGTTTCCAATTGCTTTTCACCGGGGCCTTTTCCGCTCCCGATCCCCCCCTCGATGCGCTCGAGGTGGGTCCACATCCGGGTCAGACGCGGTTTCATGTAGAGGAGCTGGGCCAATTCCACTTGCAGCTTGGCCTCAAAAGTGCGGGCATGTGTGGCGAAGATGTCGAGGATGACTTCGCTGCGGTCGACCACTTGTGTGCCGGTCTCTTCTTCGACGGTCTTGCCTTGCGAAGGAGTCAGATGGTTGTCGAACACGATCAAATTCGCATCGCTGTCAATGACCGACTGCTTCAGTTCTTGCAGCTTGCCACTTCCCAGGCAGGTGGCCGGATCGGGATGATCGCGCAGTTGAACCATCTCGCCGACGACTGCGGCACCGGCGGTCTTCAGTAAGCCTTTGATTTCGTCGAGGGCGCGCTCCTTGCCCCGCTGATCCCGAGAGTCGAGGACGGAGACCAGAAATGCCCGCTGTGAACGGACCTTGAGTGTATCGCGTTTGGGATCCGACAAGGGTGGGGAGAACCTGTTCGAGTGAGAAGGGCAGTGTGGACGAGTTCGGATGGAATTCAAGACCGACACAGAACAACAAGCGAGGGTTCGCAACGTTGCGAGACCCTCTTGATTCTATCCTGCGCGGGCCAGAGGTCCATGTCGACGATGATTCGAGATCGGTCCCGGTGCATTCGCCAAGTGGCGGTCCTCACGATCATAAGACGCCGCTCCTCTCGTCCAGCGCGTGACACGCTTGGCGGGCGCAGAACCACCGGACTCGGAGAGTCCGGCGACTTTGGTTGAGAGACAAAAGGATTGACAGAAGTGCGCCTCCGAGGAGAATCAAGCACCATTCCATCCCTCATCTACCTGCGACACACAGACATCCCAAGCGATGCCCGGGCCACCCCGCCTTGCCGAGCGAGATCGTCCGCACCCCGCCGTTTCGGTGGCCTGTCCTGACAAATGGGGGGGTATTGTGGTGGAGTGGAAGCCAGTGACCTTGTTTCCCATTCGGGATGACCTGCTCCCCATTATCTGATCCAGCCGCTTTGGGAGCAGGCCCACTGATTCAGGGACACTCGTCATCCGTCGTGAGCCTGCGCCCCCTACGCCCCAGGGGCAGTACGTGTGTCAGAAATCCGATCCGATCGCTTCGCCACCGTTGCGAGTCCCGAGAGCCCGCCAGCTTTTGCGATCGATCGAATCCGAGATGAACCGCACCGACCCGTCCGCCAGTGCCAAGTTCACCCCACCCGTGTGCAGGCTGGACGCCGTAAAGGCGGCGTATGTGACCGAACGGAAATCGCTCGTGTCGCCGTTGACACAACTATTACGGTTGGGGGTTTGCACGGTGTTGTAGCTGCTCTCTGTGTAAATCGTCACCAGCGGAGGAACCGAGTTGGACTCGCAGTCATCGGCGAACTGGTCATAATCTGCAATAAAGGTCGCGGTCTTACGCACAATCCGGTGATGCCATTTTGGGTCATTCGCATAATCTGATCCAAAGTAATAGGGATCAAGCGCCGCTCTCCGCTCACTGATGGCAGCCGTGTTGGAAAGGCCATCGGAAATGTCTCGCGGTTGTATCGGTCTTCCCGTGGTTTGTCGATAGAAGCCATCTGTTTTTGAAAGCCCATGTCCGTCGCACGCATAATAGCTGCGCCCGGTCCCCAGGAGCACTGACCCCTGTGAACAGGGATCACTGGGGCAGCGAAACAGATCGATTTTTTCGGATCCACCGGTGACTTGACCATTGACAATCACCGGTTTTTGCTGTTCCAGATAAGGCAGAATCCGCACCATCCAGGACTCGAATCCCGCACCCGTACCGAAGTTGCCATGAGTTTCCTCATGTTCATGACACGCCAGAATGATCTGTTTGAGGTGATTCTTGCATTCGGTGCGCCGGGCGGATTCCCGCGCATACTGGACTGCTGGCAGGATCGTCGCCAGCAGGAGTCCAATGATGCTGATCGACACGAGCGTTTCAATCAGCGTGAATCCTGGGGGATGCCATGCCATGCCGGAGGAGGAATTATGAGAGCGACTTCGAGTGTTCATTCAATCCCTTCACTCTCTGGCTTAAAAAGTCGCATTATATTCTTTTTGTCTTCCAGAGGCACAAAACTTGGCTCCGTCGACTCGGAGGGGATCACACGGAGTCGACCTTGGCCCAGGAATTCATTTCGAGGCGGCCCCTTCTCGGCATCGAAGTTGCTGATTTGGCGATAGTAACGCAGTACGTACTCACCGGGTCTCAAGCGGAATGTTCCCCGGGTATTGCATTCACGCCCCTCGCCCAAAGGTGTCGGGACTGGACTAGGAAGTCCCAGGATCAGGTCACACAAAGCATCCATCCATTCAAACCCTTCGGGGTCTTGACTCGGGAGCCGCGGGACGACCCAAATCGATTCAAGTAATCCTGGGGCACTGTCCTGAGGCAAAATCACAACAATGGGGATCTCCTGATTGCTCGCTACAGTGGGAACTTCCGCCAAGGCATCCATTCCGTCGATGAAAACTGCAAACTCTCCGGACGATGGAGCCAGTCTCGTTGGCCGGGTGAATGCTGCTTTTGTGTATACCTCATTCGGCGTGCTGGGTTTGCCCCTGAAGGCCCACCAGCACACAACCAAAGTCAACATGGCCACCAAACCAACGACTCTCCACGTCTTCTGTGACATCAAATGCCCCTCATTGTTGACAGTACCTGTTCCAGAGAAAAAAGCTAAGGACCAGGAGCAGTGACTGGACCGCCAACATTAGGACTGAATGTGTTGCCGATTTTTGCTCCCGCCATCCAATATCCCATCCCGTGGAGCACAAGTGATTGATTCCCAACAAAGTATCCCTGTCCATTCGCACTCAATGGACCCCAAACAACCGCACTGCCGGGCTGAATGTTAGAACCCGCCATACTCGTGTTCGACATCGTCAGCGCTACAGGTGTTCCTTCAGGATAGCCCAGCGTCTTCCCGCTCACCGAAAGCATATGGCCATCTGGCAATGTCTGAGAGATGTTATCAAGAGTTAGTGAAGGAATAGGCGGGAATGGAGGAAACTGAGCCAGCGCCTCAGTCGAGAGGACGTTCAGACAGCAGACAGCAGACAGCAGACAGCAGACAGCAGACAGCAGACATTCTCATTTCGCGACCCACTCTCAGTACAACTTTGAAGATTGGCCAACCCGTTCCTGGAGTCAGGAACTTCGGGCCGAGTGTGACGTTACAGATAATTGCCGTGTTGTCAACTCGCATTGAAATATTTTCAAAGCCGTCGTCGACGGTGTTCCGTCGCCTGTGAAAGGCGAGTCGCGGAGCGACATCGCCGCAGAAACTCACTCCGCTTCCGCAACTTCCAGCACGGGCAACTCGGCGACGAGGCTCTGCCAGTCGACCCGCTGGGAATCGCCCCACAGGTGTTCCAGGTCGTACAGTTGGCGGGCCTCTTCTGAAAAGACGTGCAGAACCAGATTGCCGTAGTCTTCCAGAACCCACGTGCCGGTCTTCTCGCCTTCGAGTCCCAGCCGACGCCAACCGGACGCTTTCATGACTTGATTGACTTGATGTGCGATCGCTGCCATCTGGCGTCCGCTCGTCGCGGTGGCGATCACGAAGTAATCGAAGATTGCCGTGATCGGAGTCAGATCGAGGACCACGATGTCCTTGCCACGAAAATCGTCGCAGGCCTTCGCAGCCAGAACCGCGTGCATGAGGGAAGAATTCATCAGAGTCTCAATCAGTCAGGAACGATGAGCGCGTCCCCACGGGACAACCATCGCCGATGGCTCGCCACGCTTCACAGCGGGGCGGGCCATCTTCTTTCAGTGTACGCGAGTCGGGAGTCGTGTGCGCGGCAAAAATGGAGAATTGGGAGGGCGAGGCTCCTGCCGAGCCGCTTGTGCCAGACAACGTCCACCTTGGCTCGCGGCTCCGCAGGAGCGTCGCCCTCCCGCCAGGCCGGAAACGGAATCGCCTCCGGCGCGTGGCCAGAGGCGATCCTGGATTCTCATGGGACGGGCACATTTGCGCGTCCGGCTGAACGTCCACAGAAGGACGGGCAAATGTGCCCGTCCCACGACGGATGTCTTACTCCTTACAACTCGATCTCGAGTTCTTCGATCTTGCGATACAGGCTCGACAACCCGAGGCGCAGCC
>JANOKO010000547.1:0-4900 GCA_031419335.1 Planctomycetota bacterium | reverse complement strand
CGATATGGAGACAATCGCCCTCAACAAGACGGATGTGGCGTTCGGCCATGGCAGCGACACGTTTGGCTGGCGGTTCACCCCGCGCGTGCAGACACCTCCGTTCGATAGCAATCTGACCGTCATTTGCCGGGACATGCTGCGCGGGGGACCGAACCGCGATGATCTGCGCAAGTCGTGGGAGCTGGAAGCGGGTCAGCGGGAATGCGTGGCGATCGTGCTGATGCCGTCGTTCATCGATCACATGACGTTCGAGTCACGGGGCAACTACTTCAAGATGACCGACTGTCATTTCGACCTCGGCAACCGTCGCGATCTGACGGCCAAGGTGGCGCAGGATGTTCGCTGGAGCGAGCAGATGCAGGGGCTGAATAGTCTGTTGGACCAGATCGCCTGCGAGCAGGCCAACTTCCTGCCCGGTGAAGCCGAACGAGTCCGCAATCGCATTGAGCAGTTGTCACGTCGGCTGCCGATGCAGACTGTGCATGCCCGCGTGCCAAACGAGAACACGATGGGCGGATTCGAGATGTTCTCGTCCGGTGTGACCGACATGGCCCCGGAGCTGATCGGGTATTACGGGGAACCGGGAGTCAATCCGAAAGAAGACACGATCGTCTATCTGGTCGGCAAGAACTTCAGCGTGCATGACACGCACGTGCTGGCGGGCAACCACAAATGCGATTTCTCGCTGATCAGCCGCGAAGTGATGCAGGTCCGGATTCCCAGCGGCGTACGGACCGCCGCCGCGATGCGAGTGGGGACGAAATGCGCAGACCCCGTTGTCGATTGCCATATCGCGACGCCGTACGGGGTGTCGTCGCATCTGGAGATTCCGGTGCTGGATGTGGAAGAGCAGGCGGTGGCCCAGCAGTCGTGGGGGCGGGCGGAGATTCCATTGCGGTTGCTGTACACCAAGACGAAGCCTGCTGCGGATTTCGTCTACGCGATATCGACGGCGAACACCTTCTCCCGGAAACCACATGAACTTCCCATCACGGTCCCTCCCTACAGTGGAACAGCGGTGATCGAAGTGAAATGTGAAGTCATTTGGGACGACGGTGGACGACTTCTAAAGTTGGGAACCACCACAGTGGATGCGCCTGCTGTGGCTTTCGACAAACCACGCGAGGAGTATCTGATTTCGGGACAGAAGTATCGTGCGCTGATCCAGGGAGTGGTCACCAAAGTCCAAACAGATATCTTAAACGAGCACTACAAGAAGTCCTCCCCCCCAGGGCAGCTCGACTTGTTGATTAGTGGTCAGATCCTTGACAACCCGATTGCAGGCGAATTGCACATCGTGGTACTGCTAGAAGAAGCTCCGCAGTAGGTATAGGGTCAGCCGTAGGCACTTCAGACAGGGCTGTTCGCCGGTTGGCGAGCAGCTCTGTTTTGCATTCAGGGGGTGTGATGGAGTCGGAAGCCTCGAAGCGAATGTGGCACTGTACTCAGCTTGGTGAGTGACGATGCGGGACGCGTCCTACTAAAAACCGACAATTCGTATGACAGGCTGGAAGCCTATCCCACGGGGGTTTTCTCGGCCATGGCGCGGGCGGACATGAGCAGGCCGACGGCATCTAACCCGAGGTCGGCGAGGAGTTCTTGGCGTTCACCGTGTTCGATGAAGCGGTCGGGGATGCCCAGGCACTTGATCTGGCGGGTATCGAGGCCCGCCTGGTTGGCGGCCTCTAAGACAGCGGAACCGAAGCCGCCGTTGACCGTGTTTTCCTCGACCGTAATCACGAACCCGCCCTGCTCAATCGTCTGCGTCACCGGATCGAGGTCCAGCGGACGCAGGAACCGGGCGTTTACCACCCCCACATCCAGTCCATCCGACCGCAGCTTCTCAGCGGCCTTCACGCAGTCGATGAACATCGTGCCGAAGGCCAGGAAGATGCCGTCCTTGCCCATCGAGTAGACCTCAGCCTTGCCCAACTCAACGGGGGCCACCGTCCGAGGGACAGTGGCGACGTTGGTCTTGGGGTAGCGGATCGATGACGGGCCGCTGAGCTTGAGTGACAGGTCAACCATCGGGGCCAGGTCGGCCTCATCGCCGGGGGCCATGATCGTGATGTTCGGGAAGACACGCATGTAGCTATTGTCGAACACGCCGTGGTGGGTTGGCCCATCGGGTCCGCACAGCCCGGCGCGGTCCATCGCGAAGACCACCGGCAGGTTTTGAAGGGCGACTTCCTGGAAGATGTGGTCGAAGCTGCGCTGCAGGAAGGTGCTGTAGATGTCAACGATGGGTCGCATGCCCGCTTTGGCCATACCGGCTGCGAAGGCGACGGTGTGTCCTTCGCAGATGCCAGTGTCGAAGAAGCGGTCGGGAAACTCGGAGCGGATGGCCTGGAGCTTGTTACCCTCGCACATGGCGGCGGTGAGGACGCAGACGCGCGAGTCGGTCCGCATCTTGGCCAGAATCGCGTCGCTGGCTGTGTCGGTGTAGGCCCGGCTCGATCCCTTCTTTAGGAAGATCACGCCCGAGTCATCGTTGACGCAGAATGGCGACGGTGCGTGGAACCCGACCGGATCGGCCTCGGCAGGCTTGAACCCGTGACCCTTTTCCGTGAAGACGTGCAGCAGAACCGGCCCCTTGATCTCTTTGACCATTAACAGGTATTCGCGCAGAGACTTCAGGTCGTGCCCGTCAACCGGACCGATGTAGCGGAAGCCCAGTTCCTCGAACAGCTTCCCGCCGTGCAGGAAGGTCTTCACAGCCTCTTTGACGCTGCCAATCATCTCGCGCGTCGGTTCACCCACCAGCGGAAGCTTGTTGAGGAGCCAGGTCACGTCCTTCTTGAGGCCGTTATAAAACGGTGCGGCCCGAGCCTTGTCGAGGTACTTGGCCAGCCCACCGACGCGGGGGCAGATGCCCATCTTGTTGTCGTTGAGAATGACGAGCATATCCTTGTCGAGCCCGGCGGCGTTGTTGAACGCTTCGAACACGATCCCCGAAGGAAAGGCCCCGTCGCCGATCACGGCGACTGACTTGCGGCCCTCTTCTGGATGGACGAGATCGTCACCGGCTTTGAGGCCCAGGACCGTCGAAACGCTGGCCCCCGCGTGCCCGGTCACAAACAGGTCGTAGTCGCTCTCCGCCGGATTCGGGTAGCCCATCAGGCCCCCCTTGCGGCGGATCGTGTGGAACTGCGGATAGCGCCCGGTCACCAGTTTGTGCGGGTAAATCTGATGACCCGTGTCCCAGATCAGCCGGTCTTTCGAGAAGTCGAAGACCTGATGCAGGGCGATGCACAGCTCGACAACCCCGAGGTTGCTGGCGAAGTGCGCGGGGCGGTCGCTGACGATCTCGCACAGCGCCTCGCGAATTTCCTTGGCCAGTTGGACAAGTTGCTGATCGCTCATGGCCTTGAGTTCGGCGGGTGAGGAGATCAGGGGTAGCAACTGGTAGTCCATCTAGTGGTCCCTCTCGATGATGTAGCGGGCGAGTGCCTGCAAGTGCGTGGCCATTGGCCCGAAGACCGCCACAGCGTCGCATGCACGTTCGACCAGTGCCTCGGCCCGTCGTCGGCTCTCATCCAGGCCAAGCAGCGACGGATAGGTCAGTTTGTTGAGGTCTGAGTCCTTGCGAACACCTTTCCCCATCTTGCCCGCATCGCCGACGACATCCAACAGATCATCCGCAATTTGGAAGGCGAGTCCGATGGATTCCCCGTAGACTTGCAGGCTGCGTAGATTGTGCGGGCTTGTTTGAGCAATGTGACCGCCCATCAGGAGTGCTGCCGAAAGCAAACGTCCCGTTTTTCGGCGATGAATCGCTTCGAGCTGTTCGATCGTTCGAATCGGGTGGGTTTCGGCTTCGAGGTCCGCCTGCTGCCCGCCGACCATTCCTTCGGCCCCGGAGGCATTCGCGAGTTCGACGCAGCAGGCGGCTGCGACTTCCGCCGGTTTGACATCTCGAGCCAGAATCTCAAAGGCCCGCGTCAGCAGGCCATCCCCAGCCAGGATCGCTGTCGCCTCGCCGAACTGAATGTGATTGGTCGGCCTGCCACGGCGGAGATCATCGTCATCCATTGCCGGAAGGTCGTCATGAATCAATGAGTAAGTGTGGATCAATTCGATGGCACAGGCAGCTGGGAGCGCCGCATCGATCGTTCCCCCGCACGCCTCGCAGGCCAGCAACGTCAGCACTGGCCTGACTCTCTTACCGCCCGCTGCAACACTATACAGCATCGACTCGCCGAGTTTCGGCGGGCAGGCTTCTGATAACCTGACGTACTCCTGCAATCTCTCGTCCACGCGGTGACGAAGCCGCGCGATGACAGTCATGAGCGGATCGTCGAGTTGGGGAGAGACGCTGAGCATGTGGCCGAATGCCAGGGGAGAGAGGGGACGGCCAAAGTGTAGTGAGGACAACGGCATGAGCCAAGCAGGAGTCTAAGCCCTGACGCACGGCCACATTGTCCTGCGGCGAGTAGTGACCAGGGGGGGCACCCACCAGTGGACGTTATCCCGCAGTGCCCACCAGTTCCCCCTGCATCGTGGCCAGTTCCATGATCCGGTGTTCGGTGAACTCCCCGCGCAGCAGCTCTCCGGTCAGGCGGCCTTCGCAAAGCACCAGAATCCGGTCGCATAACGTGATCAACTCCGGCAGCTCGCTGCTGGTTACGATCACCCCCAGACCGTCTCGCGCCAGTTTGTCAATCACCTTGTACAATTCGGCCTTGGCCCCGACATCCACGCCGCGCGTGGGGTCGTCCAGCAGCAGTACATCCGGGGTTGTCTTCAGCCAGCGACCGATGATGCACTTCTGCTGATTGCCGCCGGAGAGTGTGGTAATCATCGTCTCGGTACTCGCGGTTTTCACGCTGAGTTGGGCGATGGTCTCGGCAGCTGCGGAGCGCTCGGCACTGGAGCTGATGATGCCCAGTGAAGTCGAATC
>JANOKO010000546.1:0-4381 GCA_031419335.1 Planctomycetota bacterium | reverse complement strand
CCAATACCGTCAAATTAGGAGTAAGTTGCAGCCTCTGGCTATGTTATGTGGAGTTTGCGAACAGCACATTTCACGGAACAGAGGCTGCAACCATGGATGGGTGGAGCGATTTACGGGCGGTGGGGGTCGAGCGGTTTGGGGATCGGTTGGTGGGATTGGAGAGTTGTATTTCTCCGGAGTTGATTGAGCAAGTGGTGCGTGAGTCGGGGCGGGCGTCTGGGCGGAAGTGTCGCTTGAATTCATCGTTCACATTGTGGTTGGTATTGGCGATGGGGTTGTTGACGGACGTTCCGATTCGGGGGGTGTATCGGCGGAGTCGATGCTTCCGGGAGGGGGAGAAGATTCCGACGCGGGCGGCGCTGTGCAAGGCCCGTCAGCGATTGGGGACGAAGCCGCTGTTGTTGCTGTTTCGGGAGGTCGTCACGCTCGTGTGTCGTCCGGAGGTCGCCGGTGGATTTTATGCGGGTTGGCGGCTGATGGGGATCGATGGTTTGAGCTTCACAGCGCCCTGCACGCCGGGCAACATTCGGGCCTTTGGTCTGCCGAAGGGAGGCGACACAGCACAGAGCACGGGGGGCTTTCCGCTGGTCAGCAAGGTCAGCTTGGTGGAGCTGGGATCGCATGTGGAGTATGCGTTTGCACTGCGCTCTCAAGCCCAAGGAGAAGCGACGATCGCCCGACGTTTGGTGAAGCATCTGACACCCCAGATGCTGGTCTTGCTGGATGCCGGATTCTTTGGATATTCCCTACTCAGATTGATCCTGGGAGCGAGCGCCCAGTTCCTGGTGAATGTCTCTAAAACACCGTTGCTCCAGCCGTTTCAGACCCTCTCCGATGGCAGCTACTTAAGTCGGATTTATGCCACCACGAAGGATCGTGAGAAGGGCCGGAATGGGACCGTTGTGCGTGTGATCAAGTACCAGCTGGATGACCCGCAGCGCCCCGGACACGGTCAGACTCGTCGTCTGGTGACCAGCCTGTTAGACGCGACTGCTCACCCGGCTCAGACGCTGATTCTGCTGTACCACCAGCGCTGGGAACACGAGCTGCTGAACGATGAACAAAAGACTCACCAAGACCCCCGTCGTCCCCACAAGCCGACCCACCTCCGCAGCGAAACTCCGGCGGGCGTGGTGCAGGAATTGTACGGCCTGTCACTGGCTCATTTCGTGATCCGCAAAACCATGTTCGATGCCGCCGCAGAACATCAAGTCGACCCCGATCGCCTCTCGTTCACCGGAGCCTTTCAGATCCTGCAAACACGACTGCCCGAATGCCCGCCCCGCGCGACGCCAGGGCAAATTCAAAGGCAATGACATACTTGACTCACCACCTACCATAGGGTGAGAGGGTGGGTTCTGCTCGCCTCAGTCTACTGGACTCTTGGGGTACGAGACTCTTTCTCTCGCTTCTCCACGTCCTCTTTGGGGACGGCCACGATCTTCTTCATCGCCTTGTCAAACTCTGGCAAGGCGGAGAAGGTGTGACGGTTCTTCGGGTCTTGCTTCTTGGCCATGTTGTGATGCAGTCTAGGCTATGGCGTGTCGATGACACCCTGTTAGATCAAGCGTGTTCGCCGATCGCGGGTGTCATGTGGAATCGTCTCCATTCTATCCGTATCGCTTCCGGAGGCGATACAAGGAAAGTGACGGCGTCAACGCCGATCATACGTGGGTTGTCACGTCTCATTCCATCGGTAAGTGCAAGAACGAACAATCTCCGTATCTTATTGCCAACGAATGGATAGCGGATCAGATTGGGCACTTTCTTCGACTGCCCATACCGCCCTGTTCCCTGCTTCGCAAGAAAACATCATCCACGGTGATGTTCGCCTCGCAGAGGTATGAGAACATTTCCACTCCGGCCTGTAAACCAGCTCTCTTGTATCAATCCAGCCCGGAGCTTTGCGCCGGTGTCGTGGTTTTCGATATCCTGATTGCGAATCGAGATCGGGGTAAGTGGAACATCAAGGTGGACAGTGGGAAGACTCCATCGATTGCTCGCCTGATTGACCATGAGCGGTCACTGTTTTACGCATACCCTGGGGAGGGTGTGGAGAGTCTGCTGTCTCGCGTGGATCGACTCGGCATCACGCCATCAACAACATCCGACACGGGCAGTCACTGCCTGCTAGAATGGATCGACAACGCAGACGCATTGGCGGAATGGGCCAGCCACATACGGGACATCCCGACATGGTTCATCAAAGCCGTCTGTGGAGAAGTGAAAGGGCTACCGCTCAAGGCTAGCGAGGTTGAGGCAGTCATTGACTTTCTCATTCAGAGAAAACGAGACATCGGAACACTCATCCTGAAGCACAAGAACCGATTCCCAATGGTGACGCAATGGCCAGTGACAATGTGACATCTCGATTTGTTCTGGCGAAGTACGTGCCAGATCTCGACAGAATGGAACCACGGAACATTGGAGTGATCCTGTGGTCGAAGGGTAAGTTGTGCGCCAAGTTTCTCTCTGAGGACAAGGCTGCACCAATCGTTGAAGAGATTGATACTTACCGACGATGGGTAGAGTTCTGGAGTGAGATGACGATCGGCGAATCGATCGAGCCAAGGCGTGGAAAATCCGTGCCGACATCCAGTTCTACATGCGTGGACGCCTTACTGTCGAATCAAGAAGGAAACTACATCCTTGTTGACACGGGAGAGATTATGCAGCAACTGCGTGGTCGAGAGGTCGCAAAGGCGACCGATTTCCTGTTTGGGGAACTGGTGGCGACTCGGACTCTACGTGACCCACGGGTCGACAGAAAGAAGTTTGACGTACAATGCGTCGAAGTCCTGCTCGCGTCAGGGATTGCCCAGCGTCCGAACTTCAAGCACAAGTTCTCTGTCCCATGTCTGGTGAATGGCGTTCCGATGCCAGTTCACTTCAGTTATGGACTTGGGTTAGACGCTCCAGAGGCATTGATGCAACGGGCTCATCTGGCAAGTGAAGAGAGCATCACCAGTTCATACATGAAGATTCAAAGTGTTTTCCAATTGGGAATGCTGACCCGAGACAGATGTGTCGCACTGTACCGTAAGAGCGACATCGCATCGCCGACAGCCGAGAAGGGTCACGAGTTGCTGTCCAAGCTGTGCGATGTGGTTGATATTGAATCGGCTGACGCAAAGGACCGTCTCGCTGCCATCGCACCGGCTCCGAGTACGTCGGCCTGATCTCTCTACGTCAAAATCAGGTCTGCATAACGCAACCGGCGTCCAACGACTCGCGACATCACAATCACGAACCTTTCAGAGTCAGTCATCTGCCGTTCATTGAACCGACAGACTTGTTCATCGACGTATCGGAACAAGTGCCACGGCATGACGCTGATGTAAGTCCCGTTGATGCCCCGCTTCAACAGGCTCCAGAAGTTCTCCATGCCGTTCGTGTGAACATCACCGCGAACGTAAGTCTTGGAATGGTCAATCGTCTCATGGGCGTACTTCTCTGCCAGTCCCTCATACGACTTGAGTGCGTCCGTGTAGATCGTGGCCCCTGGCTCAACGATCGATTGAATGTTCGGCATCAGTGTCTTCCGCTTGGCGTTCCGGACAACATCGGCGATGACTCGGCCCTTTCGGTTCAGGATGCCTTGAACAATCATCTTCCCCGTGGCCCCACGTCCTACGATCCGTTCTTTCTTAACGGCGTAGTGCATGTTCTTGGCTTTCCCACCGACGTAGGTTTCGTCAGCTTCGACTGTGCCAGACATCTTCACGAATGTCCCTTCCTGCATGGCAAGACGGATTCGGTGGAGCATGTGCCAAGCGCTCTTTTGCGTGACACCAAGATCCCGTGCCAGTTCGTGACTGCTGATTCCGTTCTTACAGTTCGAGATGCACCACACGGCCACGAACCACTTGTCCAAGCCTAGCGGGCTGTCTTCGAAGATCGTTCCCACCTTGTAGCTGAACTGCTTGCGGCAGTCCTTGCAGCGGAGCATCTTCCGGGTCTTGATCTCCCCGACTCTGGCCGACTGGCAGCGAGGACAGACGATCTTCCCATCTGGCCACTTGATCTGCTTCATGTAGTCGTTGCAGACATCGACATCAGAGAAGTATCGGACGGCTTGGATCAGGGTTGTTGGTACGTCGCACATGGTTCGGACTCGCGTTGACTGCTGGTGATGAACGAATTCTACACCAGATACCGTGGTGAGTCAAGTATATCATTGCCAATTCAAACGTGGTACAAAAACCTGCTGGCCGAGATCGCCGACGAACCCGTCCCCCTCCGACGAAATCGCCTCAACCCCCGCGTCATCAAACGCGGACGCTGCAAATGGCCCAGCAAAAAACCGATCCACTACGGCCTCGCTAAATTGCAGAAAACCTTTGCCGAATCCATACTTATCCGCTGAGGAAGCGGTATTGGG
>JANOKO010000545.1:0-2116 GCA_031419335.1 Planctomycetota bacterium | reverse complement strand
CGAGGCTCCTGCCGAGCCGCTCTGGCGAGTCGACGTGTCCCCTGGCTCACGGCTCAGCAGGAGCTTCGCCCTCCCGGATAGGATCCCATCACCCCAATTCCAAGACTTGACGAGGCACTAGGCCTGGACTTCTAGTGAGCATGCCCTTCGTGTCCATGCTCTCCGGTGAGCGAGGTCTTCAGCGGCTTGCCGCCGACCGTCAGGATCAGGTCGCCGGTCAGACCTTCGATGTCCATGACCGCGCTGGGCACCTTGTCCGCTCCCAGTTCGAACCGCGAACACTGTCCGTCCTTTTCGGTGTCGAGCGGAGCCGCCACGAGGTCGAGGACGACGTCCTTCTCATCGACCTTGGAAGTGATCTGGAGCGTGCCGTTTTCGACAGGCTTGGCAGCCTTGAGTGCTTCATCGAGGAGATAAACCGTCAATTTGCGCTCGGTGTTCATCGTCACCTCAGCGTGAAACTCCTCTTCTCCGAGTTCGAAGACATGTCCACCATTGGGGCCATGCTCGGGGTGCGCCGCCACGGGAGTCGTGTTTGAGACATCATCGCCGGAATTAAACGGTCGGGTCTCGTCTGGGGCTGGATCACATCCCGCCCAGCCGAGGGCCACAATGAAACCTAGAGCCAAACGCGGTGAAATCATCATGTGATCCTTCCATGCCAGTTACGGGAACCTCCGTCAGGACGACTGGCGAATGACCTGGGAGAGCGAAGTGATTGTATCCTAGACTCGTCCTGCGGGCGAGAAGGCAAGGATGAGGACACACGAAGAAGAGTGAGAGTTGACATCGTGCAATGACGTAGGCATTCTTTGATGCGTCAGCCCTGAGATGACTACGAATGGGGCGATCCTTCGATCTCGACCTGAAACGGGAGGCACTTTTCATGAATGCTCTACGGCGTGAGTTTCTCAAGACGACAGTGGCGGGGGCGGCGACGTGGGCTTGGGTCGGGTCAGCGCGGGCGGATGACCCTGAGCGAAAGTTAGGTGTGGGACTCATTGGCCCCGGTGGCATGGGGACTGGGCACCTGAATCTGTTGTCGAAGCGGAAGGACATCGATCTCCGCTGGGTGTGTGATGTCGATCAATTGCGGCTGGCCAAGGCCCTGGAAACCGCGACT
Organism: Planctomycetota bacterium; assembly: GCA_031419335.1. GTDB lineage: Bacteria > Planctomycetota > Planctomycetia > Planctomycetales > Planctomycetaceae > TH-plancto1. The sequence continues at coordinate 993 of JANOKO010000545.1, read as the reverse complement.
GCGGGAGGGCACACGACGCAAGCCTCCGGCGATCTGCGGCAGGTGCTAGCGGATGACAAGGTCGACGCGGTGTTCATCGCCACGCCCGATCACTGGCACGGCCCGGCGGCGATCCTGGCCCTCGATGCGGGCAAGCATGTCTACGTCGAGAAGCCCTGCTGCCACAACGTCCGGGAAGGCCAACTGATGGCTGATGCGGTGCAGCGTTCAGGAAAGAAGTTGCAGGTCGGGACACAGAGCCGGAGTACCGGGTTTGTGCGAGAGGGGATTGAGCATGTGCTCAAGGGAGAGATCGGCGAGATCCTGGTCGCGAAGGCGTGGAACAGTCAGCGCCGGGGCTCGATCGGGAAGACCCAGCCGAGTGCCCCGCCGCCTCACCTCGACTTCGACACCTGGACCGGCCCGGCTCCGCTGACGCCCTACCGCACGAACCTGCTGCATGGGGTTTGGCGATGGTGGTACGACTTTGGTTGCGGCGATATCGGGAACGATGGCGTGCATGACATTGATGTGGCGGCGTGGGGACTGGGAGTGCGGACGCTGCCGACGCGCGTGACCTGCCTGGGAGGCAAGAACTATTTCGACGACGACCAGCAATTCCCCGACACACAGTACGTCATCTGCGAATACCCCCACGCAGGTGCCCCCACGGGTCGCCACAAACAACTGATCTTCGAGCAGCGGATCTGGTCCCCGTATGTTCAGGAGGGTTACGAGAACGGGGCGGCGTTCTACGGCACCGAGGGGGTACTCATCATGGGGCACTCGGTGGGTTGGAAGCTGTATGGACCGAAGAACAAGTTAATCGCCGAACAAACTGGCGGGTCGGATCTGGCGGCGCATCACCAGAACTTCTTCGATGCGATTCGTGACTCGAATGTCGAGCCCAACTGCCCGTTCGATGTTGGTTTCCGCGTTTCGATCGCTTGCAGAATGGCCGTCGATAGCTATCGCCAGGGCCGGACTCTCCGACATCGTGCGTGTCGTGCCGGG
>JANOKO010000544.1:0-6852 GCA_031419335.1 Planctomycetota bacterium | reverse complement strand
CCGCGCTCCAGACCGCCTTCAAGGACATCGGCGAGGTCCAGCGCCAACAGCGCCAGACCCAGAAAAAACGGGTCGCCGAGATCGAGGCGATGCAGGAACGCCTCCTGAACGCGTACCTCGCGGGCACGATCGACGAACAGGCGCTGGCTGCCAAACAGATCCAACTCCGCGACGAGGCGGCCACTCTGGCCGAAACGTTGGCCACGGGCGAAACCCTGTCCCCCGAGGACGTACAAACCGCCCTGGGCGTCTTCGAGTTCGCCCAAAACGCCGCCCAAATCTGGCGCGGTTCAAAGATGGACCAAAAACGCGAAATCCTCGAATCGGTATCTTTGAGCCGCCTGCTGGGCGACGTAACTCTAGTCGTAGAAAAGAGAAAGCCGTTTGACGAACTCGCCAAACGGCCTCTTGTTACACCGAGTCGGGGCGACAGGATTTGAACCTGCGACTTCCTGGTCCCAAACCAGGCGCTCTAGCCAAGCTGAGCTACGCCCCGTACATCGGGAGGTATAGTACACGAGTGGCTCACTTTTTGCCAACGTGGGATTGTTCGGATTTTGGCAACATCCATTTCAAATGGGGGAATGTGTCATAGAACGGGGGGCACAGCTCTGATGGCATGGCCCCAGTCGCATGTGTCGACTTCCGGTTGACATTCGAGAACCGGGCAGATTGGTGGGGCCAAGTGAGTAGGAGTAGGTGCAAGTACAAGTCGGGCTGGCTGCAAAGTCGATGCTCCGACCAGCAAGCGGTGTCGTTTCGTGAGAGTTTACCAAGATCGGACCCCTTGCCTGACAGGCACTGGAGACGTGGTTTATCATCTGGTTCGGGAAAAATGCCGGGAATTGCTGATTGGCAATTGACGGGCGCGCTTGGCGCGGGCACTCTAACGGACACTTGGAGCGGCTCACAAACCGTTTTCCGAGTAGAACTTGCACAGAATCGGTCTTGGCGCGGAATTTTCCTTGCCTTTACAATCCGTGTTCCGACAGGAAGGTGGATTTCTGTGTGGCCGTATTCTGCTGCTGGATCAAGGATTGCCCCCGTGTTGCCTCGTCTGATTCCGCTGAACCTCGTTCATCGATTGCATGGGATGGGACTGTGGGCTGTCGTCTCGGTGTTCTGGTTGTCCCCACTGACCTTGCTCGCTCAAGAAGGAGTTCTGACTTGGGCTGACAAAATGCTAACTACCAGGGCTCATGATTTTGGTTTGGCCCCTACGGATGTCCAATCGAGTCATTCGATTCAGATCACGAATATCTACAAAGAGACGGTCACACTGAGTCAGGTCACATCGTCCGACACGGCCATCACAGCGAGAGTCGAAAAGACTGTTCTGCCTTCCCGAGAATCAACCGTCTTGCAACTGAAGCTGGTGGGGAAGGACACGACAACACCAATCCAGGCTTCGGTCACCCTGAAGATGACATTCGACGGGGCCAGTTTCAAAACCGTGACCGTACCGTTATCCGCGTTCCTGGAGCCAGGATCGAAAAGTGCGAAGCCGGTGGCTGTTCGCTCTGGAGACAATTGGGCAGAACAGATGTTTGCCGAATTGAAGTACGATTTTGGTTCCGTGGCCAAGGGGGCGGAAATCAAACATGTCATCGATGTGACCAACCCGTACAAAGAAACAGTGACACTATCCGGACTGTGGTCGAGTTGTCCGTGCATCTCGCCTCAGCTGGATACATTTGAACTCAAATCCAAACAGACGGCTCGCCTGACGTTGAAACTGGATACTCTCCACTTCTCACGGAAGCGTGAAGTGACAGTCAAAGTGTACGCCACATTTGACGGTTTGAATTTGAAGCAAGTGACGATCCCGATTCAGGCATATATCCGTGGCGATGTTGTGCTCGAGCCGGGATCCGTGCAATTCGGACTGCTGTCTCCGGGTGAGACAGCGGAACGAAAAGTCCGTATCCGGTACGCCGGACGCAACAACTGGACGATTCGTTCGGCTCGGTGTGGAAGTGTCCATCTGACCCCCGAGATCAAAGAAATTTCCAGATCGGGGATCAATGTCGAATACGAGTTGCTTGTCAAGCTTGCGGGGACTGCGCCCAAGGGCCCGCTGCTCGATCAAGTGGTGTTGGAAACCGACGATCTCAACAATCCCACGATCCCCGTCTTAGTCGATGGCACGGTCGATGCTGACCTGCAGATCACTCCGGAAGTCGTGCCTTTTGGATCCCTCAAACCCGGCGTTCCGAAGGTCGTTAAGTTTGTGGTCAAAGGGCGTAAGCCGTTTCGAATTGAAAAAGTCGAGTGTGATTCCGACCGGGAATGCTATGACGTGGCGTTCCCCTCGGTGGAGCAGACCGTACATGTCGTGAGCTTGACGATGAACCCTCCGGATGAGCCTGGAGAACTCAAGGAAAAGTTTACGGTGTCGATCGTCGGACGCCCCATGACGTTGGCCTTTCAAGCGACCGCGACAATCGAAGCCGCCACTCCACCCACTGCAGATGTGCCTAAACCAGTTCCGGGACAGTCAATTCCCGAAACCTTGGACAAGACTCCCACGGATGAGGAAACCCCTTCTCAACCGAAGCCGTGAAGGAGTGAGGCGAGGTGTCTGAAGCGTCCGCGGAATTTTTTAGGGAATTCATGCCTTGATTCGACGCGGACGTTGTACCATGAAGTGTGCCAAGGGGGATGTTGGAATTCAAAGTGAGGGGTGAGAACTCTTCACCTCGGCTTTTCGACACCCGTTTGAGATTGGATCGTGAGGTGCCCTCGGGCACCGACTCTGGGAAGTTGACCCGCGCGGACGCGGGTGCCAGGAACGGCAGACGCACAGCGTGGCGAGGTGCGGTCAGACTCTTATTCCCTGAAGAGGTCCTTGTGATGTTCACCCGAGCATGTCTGGCAGTTTCGATCGGAAGTTTGGCGCTGTTACTGGTCACGGGAGCAGCTCTGCCCGATGACCAGAATCGGAGTTGGGCGATCAAAATGTTCGCCGATCCGAAGTTCGACTTCGGGCCAGTCGCGCAGCACAGCGACTGCCAGAGTGAGTTGGAATTTACCAACGTCTTCGAGCCGGATATGGAGGTCGTGAGCGTCTCGACTTCGTGCAAGTGCATCACCGCCACGACTGAGACAAAGTTGCTCAAGCCTCACCAGAAGGGAAAGATCAAGTTGGTCCTGGATACCTCCCGGTTCCAGGGACAGAGACATGTCACCCTAACCGTTCAATTCAAGTACGGTGGGTCCAATTACGTGACTGCCAGCATCCCATGTGCTGCTTTCATCCGCACAGATGTGTGGATGCAACCCGGATTCGCCAACCTGGGATCACTCACAACGGGTGTCGGGGGCGAGCAAAAAGTCAAAATCACCCGCACGGGGAATGACCAGTGGCAAATACGCCAGATCCGGTCCAGAAACCCGGGTCTGACCACTGAACTCAAAGAACTGACTCGAGGGAACGGTCGTGTCGAGTACGAAATCCTGGTCAAAGTCGCTCCCGATGCACAGATCGGTCATCTCCAGGAAAGCCTGGTTCTTGTCACCAACGACAGTTCGAATGCCAACGTCGCGCTGCGGGTCGAAGGGCGAGTCGAAGCGGATATCCTGGTGACACCCGATGTCTTGCCTTTGGGCAACCTGAAGCCCGGCCAGGAGGTCCGATTCCCCGTCATTGTGAGATCTAAGAAGCCTGTTCGCATTGAACGGATTGAGTTGTCCGAGCATCCCGACAGCATCAAGATCTCCGTTCCGTCAGAGGAAAAGACCACCCACATGCTGTTTGTGGTCGTGACTCCGCCGGATCAGATGGGTGTGTTCCACGAGACCATTTCTGTGGTCATAGCCGGTCGCGCTCAACCGCTTGTGTTCACAGCCAATGGCAAGGTCGAGAGTCTGGCCACTGCTCAGGGTACGAAGTAGCCCTCATTGGCAACACAGAATCGAATCCCGCGAGGGCGAGTTGGTCGTGGAGGCCAACTCGCCCGTTTGTGTTATGGGGGGACTTGCCAACTCGTTTCTGAGTGTCACTCGGTGACCAACACGGACACACCACGGATCGCTTTTGCAAGTCCGATCGAAGGGCCTTGCAGTGGATTCAGCGACCTCTCAAAAAACGATCGGGCAGCCCTTCACTCGCGTGTGACTTTCTGGTTAAATCGCCCCTCGAATGATGGGTGCCCCGAAACGGGCATCGACAATTTGCAGACCTGCGGCGACGGATTGCCATAGCATCAACTCCTCTGCGTGCCGAGTCTCATCGGCACGTTGTCAACATGCTCCCTTCCCCCGGGGACAAAGGACTTCGACATGATTCAATACTCTTGCGACCAATGCGGGCGTGTCATTGGTGCCCAACGATACTCCGTGAATATCGAGATGCGGCTGCACCAGAACGACGAATTGCTCTCTGAAACGGACCTCGATCAAGACCATCTGCAAAGCATCGCGGAAGAGATCTCACTGATGGATTCGACATCCGATTTTCAGACTCCCGAGCCGACGGTCAGGATCGTCAAGCTGGATTTGTGTGTGACCTGTACCCGCCGGTTCGAGAAGGATCCTCTCGGTCGCGAGACCCGTAAGCGATTCAACATCAGTCCGAACTGATTGCTCGATTGAGCGGCCCGAATGTGGAAGGGGCTCCCCCGAGTGACCAAACCGCGAATCCACCGCCGCTGGCCCTCTGCGGCCATCACGCTCGGGGCCCTCGTGACCTGCCTGATTGTTTGGCGTGTGGGTACTGCTCGGTCCATGCCGAGCTCACCCCTGACGGGGGTTCCAATACGGGTCGACCGGGTCATTGATGGTGACACTCTTCTCCTGCAAGGGAACCATCGCGTACGGCTGCTGGGCGTCAACACTCCCGAGACAATGCATCCCGATCGCCCAGCTGAGCCGCTGGGGCTTGCAGCCACAGAGTACACACGGTCGCTTGTTGAAGGGAAAACCATCACGCTCGAGTTTGATCGTGAACGACTCGACAACTACCGCCGGGTCTTGGCCTACGTGTACTTGAGCGACGGCTCGCTGCTCAATCAACGGTTGATTGAAGCTGGCATGAGCCCAGCGGTTGTCAGCTTCCCGATCCGCTCCGACCGCCGCCGTCTCTTCCAAGAGGCGGAGTTGGCAGCTCAGCAATCGCTGATCGGAATCTGGTCGCTTCCCGAATGGCAAGTTCGCATGGCAGAGCAACGTACCCGAGCGGATCGTCGACAATAATCGTCCCCGTGACTGAAGCCATCGATATCATTGCCGCCGACTCCCGCGAGCCCCCCAGAACCTGGAAAGGGCAGGGCGGTCCTGCGTCTCAGGAGGTGCGACCGCATTGCGACACGGGGCTGTAGTGGGCACCCGTGTCTGGGTTGAGTGCTGGGATGAGTGACCTCCCATGGGCTCCAGAAGTCATGACCTGTGACTTGCAGCCTGAGTCCAGTGATTCATTTGCAGCCGGTTGCTGGACCAGACATGGATTTGGGCGCTGCCACGAAAGTCTTAACGCTGGGGACTCTGCTGCTGACTGAGAACTGAATACCAACGCACTATGGCACATTGCGTGGCTGTGGGAATTCTACTGAAGAAATGGCACTCTCACCCGATTTCAGCTACTCTAACACAGCGGTGTCTCATTGAGTCTCAAGGCACGTGAATCATCTCTTCAAGGAGTTCAGCATGTTTCGTCGTTGGCCCCTGTTTGCTGTCGTGGCGTGTACCATGGTTGCTGGTTGCACTGAAGTCCCACCCACTCCGCCCGCCCCCCCTGCAATGAATACTGCGGCAGCACCCGCTGGAGGGGCGGCGGGCGGCGAAATGGAAATGATGCCGTTGATACCGTCCTTCACTCCCGCAGAGCAAGCTCAGATCAAAGCGCAGAAGACCTGCCCTGTCGGTGGGGAAGATCTGGGCAGCATGGGGATGCCTATCAAGGTGAAGAGCGGTGAGCGGGTGGTGTTCCTATGCTGCAAGGGTTGCATCGAAGCCTTTGAAAAGGAACCGGAAAAGTTTCTTGCTAAGCTCGACGCAGCGGCTGTCTCGCCTGCGGACGCCGCTCCCGAGACGACCACAGAAGGTGGGACTCCCGCCGCCCCGGCAACGGCAGACCCTCCCGCCGCAGCGCCCACGGCTCCTGCGAATCCCTAATGACATGACTGACAGAGGGCAAGGTCGCTCGGGCATGCGCCAGCGGTCCTGCTCGGACTCACTCTCGCTCACGTTTCAATTACGGCAATGACAGCACTGCCGTGACTGGGAAGTGATCGGATGGGGTCCGGCCCTCTTGGGCAGTCCGGGCAATCGCAGCCTGAGTGACCTTCCACTGTGCGGAACAGGCGATCCAGTCGATGCGGGCACCCTGTGTATTGGTGGCATTGAAGCTGCTGAAGGTTCCTTCGTCGGCCTGCTTCTGAGGGTTTCTGACACGGAGCGAGTCGAGGAGTTTCACCGGCCCGTTCTCGGTGAACAGTGCCTGATACGGCGGGCTGCCTTCGTCGGCGTTGAAGTCACCGGTCAGTACAGCGGGTGTCGTTCCGGCCAACGTCGCGATCTGGCGGCGGATCAACCGGGCTGACTCATGCCGGGCGACTTCCCCCCGATGGTCGAAGTGCGTATTGAAGAAATAGAGTTCCGCAGGTGGGATCGCCTTGAGATCCTTGAGCTTCACCCACGTGACCATCCGCGTGAGCGAAGTATCCCAGCTCTTGCTGCCGGGAACCTCGGGAGTCTCACTCAGCCAGAAATGCCCGACCGCCAGCTTCTCAAACCGCTCCTTGCGAAACAGGAGAGCTGTCATCTCCCCGCGTTCGTCTCCGTGATCGCGACCGACGCCGATGGCTTCGTAGCCGTCGAGCTGCTCGGCGAGATAGTCCCGCTGAAACCCGAGCG